>CAZJZA010000328.1:0-1553 GCA_964550355.1 uncultured Halobacteriales archaeon | reverse complement strand
GTCCGGCCCGGCGGGCCGCACCGTCTCGACGACGTTCCTGATCGATCGGGTAGCCAAATCCCATGACGAGACCGTCATCGAGACGCCGGTCGGGTTCAAGTGGGTCGCCCGGGCGATGGACGAGCACGATGCGCTCATGGGGGGCGAAGAGTCAGGTGGGTTCTCGATTCGCGGCCACATCCGGGAGAAAGACGGGGTGTTGATGGCACTCCTCGCAGGAGCAGTCGAAGCAGAACGACCCTACGACGAGCGACTCGACGCCTTGCGGGAAGAACACGGGGAGATCCACCAGGACAAACTGAGCGTGGACTGCCCCGACCAGGAAAAAGAACGAGTCATCGGGGAGTTAGAAGGGGCACTGCCGGATACCATCGCTGACCGGGCGGTCGAGGAGGTCAACCCGGCCGATGGCGTCAAAGCACTTCTTGCGGATGGCTCGTGGCTGTTGGTCCGGCCGAGCGGCACGGAGCCGAAGATGCGGGTCTACGCCGAAGCAGCGAGCGAAGCGCGGGTCGATGCGGTCCTCGCGGCCGGGCGAGAACTGGTCGAGCCGCTGGTCTAAGCCGTCGAGTCGCCAGTCTAAAGCCATCAAGCCGCTGGTCTAAGTCGGGGCAGTCGGTTCACGAAAGGAGAAAGCCGCATCGATCCGGAATCAGTACACGCCGGCGTCGTCACTCGATTCGGTCAGCGGGTCCTCGATGGTCGCATCGCCCACGCCCACTTTCATGCTCATTCCCGTCAGGTCAGCCGATCCGTGATACGAACAGTACACCTCGTACACACCGCTCTCCTCGAAGGTGTAAGTCGTCTCTTCTCCGCTCGAAACGACCGCGTCTTGCTCCCAGTTCGCAGAGGCACTCGTCACCGTGTGATCTGCCGATGCCCCGTTCTGCCAGGTGACGGTCGCTCCAGTTTCGACGTGGATGTTCCGGGGCTCGAACTGGGAGGAAGTCATCGAGACGGTCGTCGTCTCCTCGGCGAGCGAGCCACCGCTCCCGGACTCGGGCTCGTCCTCATTCGTCCCCGCACATCCGGCGATGAGAACGACACTGCCGGCGATAGCCGTCCGGAGGAACTCGCGACGCTGTTTCATGGTAACAAGTGTCGCCCCCAACAAGTTGGTACTTTTCCAACCGGTGGTACTCGCTGCCAATTCGGCGTTCTCGGGAAATTAACCCGCAAAGTGGGGAAGCCAGGTACGAACAGTCACACGATGGCAGTAAGGACAGTCACACAATGGCAGTACGAACAGTCACTCGACGGCGGTTTCGATGTATTCAATGGCCGCAGCCGGCGTCTCCACCGGCTCGACGCTTTCTACGTCGTGGGTGTCGAGGCCGGCAACCGGGCGCTCTAAGTCGAGTGCGTGAGCGATTTCCGAGAGCGTGCCAGTGGCCCCGTCGATGGCGATGACGCCATCCCCATTGCGGACGACCAGCACGTTTCGCGCCGATCCCATTCCAGTCGCGATCGGAACGTCGATATAGCGATTTGCCGCCACCGGATCGTCCCCGGGCAGGATGCCAATCGTCCGACCGCCCGCTTCGTCCATC
>CAZJZA010000327.1:0-1557 GCA_964550355.1 uncultured Halobacteriales archaeon | reverse complement strand
GTCCGCGAAGGGTGGTCGGGCGAGGGCGATCCGGTACTCCTTGAACTGGACGATCATCATCCCGATCTCGTCGATCTCGATAAAGCCCTCGGGACTTGCCCGGGCGGTCTCCTCGACGTCGTGGCTCCACTCTTTGAGTTCCTCCTTGCTTGCGAGGTCCTCCCGAATGACCTCGTAATGCATGTCCCCGATGTCCCCGCGTTTGGCCATCGGTTTCGCGCCCGTTTTGAGGTGGACGGACATCGTCTCCTCGTCGAAAAACGATTCGATCGCGAGAGTCTCGGTGTCCCGGCCTTTGGGTTCGACGTACTCCGCGTCGATGCCCTTGGCGTGGGCCACTTCGGCCTGGACGCGATCGGAGGTGAACAGTTTGGCATCCCGCTCCTGGGCGACGTCGCGAATGAGGGCGTCGATCGCCCCTGCACCGGCGCGCTTGATGTGACTCTCTTCGGCGCGCTCCCCGACGTATTCGACTTCGATTTCACCGTCTGCTTTTAGTTCGACGAGGGTTTCGAGTTCCGCCAGTCCCTCCCATCCGGTATCCCGGCCGGAGTTGGCCTGGCCCTCGAGTTCCCCCACGACCAGTTCCGGGACGACGATCGTCGCCCCGGCGTAGTCTCCGTCCCGTACCCGCTGGGAGACCCGGCCGTCGATGATTACGCTCGTATCCGGGACGATTTCCATACTCGATAATACCGCGGGACCGTTGAAAAGCATGTCCAACACTGGCTGTTTTATTCTCGGACGCCTTTCACCGGGTATGAGCGATCAGGCCCCCACGGCCTACGGCGATCTGGCGGAGCGATATGCACAGATTGTGGCGCTATCGGATGCCGATTCGATTCTCGGATGGGACCAGCAAGTGATGATGCCTGCCGGGGGGACACCGGCACGGAGCAAGCAGCGCTCGACCGTCTCCGCTCTCGAACACGATCTCATTACCGACGAACGGCTCGACTCGCTCTTGTCTCAGCTCGAACCGGCGGAGTTGTCGGAGGGGCAGGCCGCCGTCCACAGGGAGATCCGGCGGATAGAGCAACGACAGCGGGCGGTCCCCCGTGATCTAATCGAGGAGCGAGCCGAGACGAGTGCGGAAGAACTCGAAGTGTGGCAAGCGGCCCGGGCCGAGGAGGACTTCTCGATCTTCGAACCGGTTCTGGAGCGCCAGGTGGCACTCGCCCGCGAGTACGCAAATCACATCGACCCCGACCGGGACCCCTACGCCGTGCTCTTCGAGGAGTACGAACCGTATCTCGGGCTCGATACCGCCGAACGGGTCCTCACGCGGCTTCGAGAGGCACTGGTTCCACGGATCGACGCGATTCGGGAAAGCGACGTGACCCTCTCGGACCCGTTTTCGGATCCCGTAGAGCCGGAGACACAGGAGGCACTCGCCCGGGACGCCCTGGAATTTCTCGGGTACGACTGGGACCGTGGTCGACTGGACACCGCCCCACACCCCTTCTCGACCGGCTCACAGTTCGACGCTCGGGTAACGACGCGATTCGACGAGGACGAACCGCTCAGTTCGCTTTTGAGCACCGTCCACGAGTTCGG
>CAZJZA010000326.1:0-1572 GCA_964550355.1 uncultured Halobacteriales archaeon | reverse complement strand
TCGCTTCGAGATGACCTGAGTCGTCCCCTCGGCCCCTTCTTCGGTTTCGGTCGCTTCGAAGCGTCCCTCGGGGTTTTCGTCTTCCATGAGGAGATCTGCCCAGACCCCCTCAGAGTCGACCGGATCGACGTTCTCCTCGACGAAGGCTTCTTCCCCGACGGCTTCCTCCCGGGCGCTTTTTTCCCGCGAGTTTTGATCGACCTCGTCGCGAAGCCCCGAGAGCGGAATCGAGCGGGGGGAGTCGCCCTCGGCCTCCGTCTCCGAGGATTTATCTTCAGGGCTGTCCCGTTCCCCACTGTTCTCCGGTGGAGTCTCGCTCTCCTCGTTCGGCGTCGCTTCACGGTCCGGATCGTCGTCTTCCAGGTCCGATCGCAAGTCGGAGAGGGGGATCGAATCCGATTCTTCCTCGTCTTCACGAGTCACGCTCACTCACCACCGTTCCCGCCCGCAGATTGCCAGTTGAATGGCGACTTCTCTTCGTCGTCCGAGGTGCCAGGGCCGGCACCCACGCCGTCCAGATCCGGTCTGGACCGCGACGGGTCTCCCTCGAGAGCGGGCCGATCTCCCGTTTCGAGGACCGAGGTGCCGAAAAATCCCGGGTTCGCGTCGAGCGTATGGAAACTCTCACCACAACTGGGACAGGTAGCCTCGCTGAGGAGGGCGATGTCGATAGTTTTGTTACACGCCTCACATTTTGCCTTTCGAACCCCGCGTACGGCAGCGGTCTTCTTGAGGTGGTCTGCCCGGGCGCGGCGTTGTTCGCGTTCGGCTACGCTGTCGAGGGTCGTGCGCATCGATCTGAGCGCCTGTCCGATGGTTTCCACGTCCTTTTCGAGTTTTGTGGTTCGATCGAGAAGGTTTTCCAGGATCTCCTCGAAGTTCTCGAAACCGCCGTCGAGGCGCGAGTTGGTCCGATCGAGTGTTTCACGTGTCGCTTCGATGTCCGACTTCAGTTCGGCAAGCGTGGCTTCGAGCGCCTCGTGAGAATGAGAGGCCGGGGCTTTCCTGTCCGTCTCTCGCTTGACCTGGATGACCCGCTCTTTGACGTCCTCGAGGTTCTCCTCGAGGGTCGATTCGATCTCATCGATCCTGGATCGGAGATCCTGGAACTCGTCCTCGGCCATCATTGGGTTGAACCAACTTCGGTCGGTATTACGCAGTTCTCAACTCGTTCATCGTTGGCGTTCCCATTTCGGGTTGTCCGAGTGTTCCCCACCCCGGATCCGGTTTGTTCTCGGGTCTTTGACGACCGAACCTCGTCAATTGGACCCGCCTCGGGAGTTGGTGGCCACTCCCCAACAGCCACCGACTGCACCTGGATTGGGACACAAACCATTCTCGTGTGTCGTAATTGAGGGTTGACGGTATAAAGGTGATTCTCAAGCGTTCTCTGTGTGTCCGGTCTCCGCCGGTTATTGTCCAGACTTGCCCGGGTATCAGCGAATTTTGCGCACGTTCGAGACGTCGAAGCCCGCGTCGTGGATTTCCGTCTCGAAGCGGATGATGTCCTCTTCTTCTAGCTGGGAGAGTACGCCCCGAAACTCGGGAACGTACATCGTTCGCACTCGTTCG
>CAZJZA010000325.1:0-1595 GCA_964550355.1 uncultured Halobacteriales archaeon | reverse complement strand
AAGGTCGTCTTCGATTTCCGCGAGCGAAGCGTACTCGAAGACGACCTTCCGACCGACGTGGACGTGCTCTTTCATCTCGCCGCGCTCTCCTCGATGCAGATGCACGAGGACGATCCACAGCGCGGTGTGCGGGTCAACGTCGAGGGGTTCGTGAACACGGTCGAACAGTTCGTCCAGAATGGCGGGGACACCGTCGTGTACGCGACGACCTCCTCGATCTACGGCGACCGGACCGAACCCTCCCCGGAATCGATGTCCGTCGAGGCCCATACCGGCTATGAAGCCTCCAAACTCGCCCGCGAACGGTACGCCGAGTATTACGACAACTATTACGACGACCTTTCGGTGGCCGGTCTTCGGTATTTCTCGGTTTACCAGGGGATGGCCGATGGGGCTGAAGGCCACAAAGGCGAGTTCGCCAACATCATCGCCCAATTCGCGGACGACATCGCGAGCGGCGAGTCACCGGTCATCTACGGCGATGGTACCCAGACGCGGGATTTCACCCACGTCGAAGACGTCGTGGATGCCACGATTCAGGCCGCGGAAAACGAACTAACGGGAGTCTACAACGTCGGAACGGAAACCCAGTATTCCTTCGAAACGGTCGTCGAAATGCTCAACGATGAACTCGGGACTGCGGTCGAACCCGAATACGTCGAGAACCCGATTCCCGAGGACGTCTACGTTCACGATACGCTTGCAGATGCCTCCCAGATTCGCGAGGCGACTGGTTGGGTCCCCTCGATCTCGTTTTCCGAAGGTATCGAGCGGGTCTGTGCCCCGTATACGGACTGACCGGTTAGTCCTCGACGGGTTCTACTTCGGTATCTTCCCGATCGAAGAGCACACTGCCGATCGATCGAAGCGATTCGATGCCGTCGACCTCCGTCGCGAGCTGCGGGACTGTCACCAGGCCAGGGTTGTCTCCGTATTCGGCCTTGAGTTCGGCGAGGTGTTCGGCCTGCATCGCCACCCGTTCTCGGTGGAAGTCACAGTCACAGACTTCCTTCGTGAGCACGCGGTTCGCAACGACACCGTCGACCGAAATATCCCGCCGTTCGAGTTCGTCGACGATTCGAGCCGTTTCGGCCACTGCCAGCGATTCTGGGTTGGTCACGACGACGAAGGCGGTCCGCTCCTCACGAACCATCGCGAGGCAGTCCCGGGCGAGTTCGCGCCAGTCCTCGAGGAGCGCGCTCGGATCGTGGCTTACGTCCCGGTTGATCGCCGCCCGGAGTCTCGCATAAAAGCGCGGGGCGTCCCCGAGATGGGCGTACAGTTTTTCCTCGAGTTCGATGAGCCCGATGGTGGCTCCGGCCGGCGCGGTGTCCCAAACGATCCGGTCGTAGTCCTCCCCGGAGAAGAACTCGAGAAGATAACTCAGGGCGAACTGGGTGGCGATCCCCGGGGCCTCGGCGAAGTAATCGATAACCCAGCGGTCGACTGGCATGAACGATGAGACGACGGCGTACACTTCCTCGCCGAATTCTTCTTTCCACCGGTCGGCGACGGCGTCGAAATCAAGTTCCATGGCGTCCAGGTCGTCCACCCCTGGAACCCACGTGATCTCTCCATAGACGTCGACCCCGAGC
>CAZJZA010000324.1:0-1596 GCA_964550355.1 uncultured Halobacteriales archaeon | reverse complement strand
GGCCGGGGGATGTCGGGAAAGCGAAAGCTAATGTGGGATGTATTAGGACAGGGGGCGACACGGGGGGAGGGGTCAGTTATCGTTACGGCAAACGATGGTGGATCACAGGTCTATCGCCAGTACCGGGACCAGGTTGGAGAGATCGATTCGTACGTTCGGATTATCGACAGTGTCGGCTCCGAAGAGGAGGCAGAACGAGGTGACCTCATCAGAACCTGCGGATCACCAGGGGATTTGACAGGCATTGGAATCGAGTTTTCACAACTCTCGAAAGAAACGGCCGTCGAGGGAGTCGAGCAGGTGCGGGTGGCCTTCGATTCGATCTCGTCGGTTCTCATGTACGTCGAACTCGAACGGCTCTTCAGGTTTCTCCACGTCTTTACGAGACAGGTCCAGACGAAAGGCTGGATCGGGATGTTTTCGATCGATCCCGACTCGCACGACGAACAGGTCATCAACACCCTCAATCAGTTGTTCGATGGCGTCATTCAGATCCAGATTCCGGACGAAGGTGGGAGAGAAATCCGGACCCGTGGATTCGGTCAGCCCCCCTCAGATTGGGTCGCGTACGAGTAGCTTCTCGTCGAGAAGCCTCGATAGCGTCACCGACTGGATTTCGTTCTGAATGGCCGGTGAGATAACTTTCACAGTTACAGTCCGTCTCCGATGCCGGTGATCGGTCGGCCCAAAGGACCCGCCGATGGCGTTCGACGCGGGATAGTCCACCGGGGCCGAAAGCTACACGTATAGGCGTAGAATCCGGTACGGAGTTTACGAGGAAGCGGCTCCGAACGGTACCGTCGTCTCCAGATCGACTTCGAGAACGAGCGTGTAGGTTCCCGGGTCCATCGGCAGAAACACGTTTCGCTCGCCCAGTAAGCGATCCGTTCTGTGAGGTTCATTACTCGAACGTCCGCTCGCCGGCCCAGCGTCGGATAAGCAGGTAACCGATAATCGACGCAAACGTCATGAAGACGATCGTCACATAGCTGACCGATGTTGGACTCCCGATGGCCAACTTGGCGACGAGATTTGGGGGATTCTCGGGCAAGAGCAGCGAGCCTCCGAACAGCGCGAGTGCCAGCAAAGAATATAAAAGCTGAGCTTCCCGACGGACGCCGATTCGAATTGCCAGGGTTGCCCCGATAACCACGAGGACGCCCGTCACTGCCGTGACCAGCAGGAGGATTTCGAAGAGCCCGGCAATATCCGTCCCATTGAGTTCCAAAAACAAGAGCCAGAGTCCGGCTTGGGCCGGGGCAATCACAATCATCGTGAGTGCTTTCCCATCGATTATCCGGGAAACCGTAAGCGGTGTCACCCGAAGGAGCGAAATCGTCTCTCGTTCGAGTTCCTCGGCGATGGAGTCGGAGGCGATCGACCCGCTGATGAAAGCCGGCAGGAAGACGAGAAGCGGGACCAGGACAGTATACGTGAACCCGAAGTATGGGTTCGAATTCGATCGGGGCGGCACCGGTAACGGCTCGCGAGCCAGGCGGTTTGTGAGTTCTCCGCGTTTTTCGCGTTCGAGGTCCGATAGTGCGACTTTGTTTTGGGTGACGATCAGTGTGGTTTTGAAATCCCCCTCTGGGACGA
>CAZJZA010000323.1:0-1603 GCA_964550355.1 uncultured Halobacteriales archaeon | reverse complement strand
GCCCGCTCCGACTTCGGCGCTTTTGGCGGCGTGGTGCCCGGTCCCGAGCACGTCGGTCAGGGCCAGGAGTTTCTCGAGGGTCTCCTCGTCGTCGGCGTACCGATCCGGCACCCGGACGAGGTGGCCGTCGGCGAAGGGGGTTTTGACGTACTCGCCCTGTCCGCCGCCATTTTTCCCGCCCCAGGATTCCTCCTCGACGCAGGAGGTGTAGAGGCCCTTCCGGCAGAACTCGCACTCCCCGCAGCTGATGGCGAAGGGGGCGAGAACCCGGTCGCCGGGGGCGACGGAGGTGACGTTTTCGCCGACTTCCTCGACGATGCCCATGGGTTCGTGGCCGACTCGTTCGCCCTCCTCCATGTCGGTCTGGCCGCGGTAGAACCAGAGGTCGGATCCGCAGACAGCGGTGTGGGTGACGCGGATGATGGCGTCAGTCGGAGACTCGATCTCTGGTTTGGGGACCTCTTCGATGGCGATTTCGCCGGGGCCACGATAGACGGCTGCGCGCATGGTGGATTTGAAGGGGGGTGTGGGGAAAAGTGGGTTGGACCGTGCTACAGTTTGGTTAGTGTGCCTCCACACTAACTTTATCAACGATCACACCCAACCCTCTCACATGAGCACTGACCGGATCGACGCCGAAAGCAAGGTGTCGGGCAACCAGGCGAATATCCCCGCCCGCATTCGGCGGGAACTGGACATCGACGATGGTGATCACCTCCGCTGGTCGCTGGAGGAGGACGACAGCATCCGCGTTCAAGTCGTCCAGCAACAGTCTGGCACCTTCGCTGATTTCGAGGGCTACGAGGGGAACGAGGACTCGGACGTCACGACGGAGCACGACGCCTGGGGCGTCAATTCGACCTAAATGCCCCGCGCACTGCTGGATACGACTGTTCTCTTCGCCGCTGCCTATCGACGCGATCGCGAGCATGGGACTGCCCTGCCGATCTTGCAAGGGATCGACGAGGGGTCGCTCTCGGAAGCGGTGGTCCTCGATCACGTCCTGGCGGAAACGCTCAACGGACTCCTCACCCACGCCGGTCACAATGCGGCCGTCGACCTGCTCGATCGAATCGAGGAGAACCCGCGCTTTCACGTCGAATCGCTCAATTCGGACGCGTTTGCGATGGGGAAAGAGCTGTTCAGGCGCCACGAGCCGTTTTCGTTCGTCGACGCGTGTATTGTGAGCTACATGTACACCGAGGGCCTCGCCTACCTCTATTCGTTCGACGACGATTTCGACGCAGCGGAGGATGTGTATCGGCTCGATACGGTGACGAATCCGTACGAACCGTGAATCATTGTGGATTTTGAACCGAAGGAAACCTCCCTCCGGTCGGTTTCCTGGGTTGCAAATCCGCTGCCCATTTCCGCGTCGTCACGTCTCGTGACACCTGCGGGTCACTCGACGGAGACGCTTCCCAAAAATGGGCCCTAGCGGATTTGAACCACTGACGACGCGGTTATGAGCCGCGCGCTCTAACCAGACTGAGCTAAGGGCCCCTACCTCACCGTACTGCCGGCGCTGCCTTGAGCGTTACTTTCGGAAAGAAGCGCCGCCGCCAGGGCTCGAACCTGGGACAACTCCGTTAACAGCGGAGTG
>CAZJZA010000322.1:0-1606 GCA_964550355.1 uncultured Halobacteriales archaeon | reverse complement strand
GAGTGGGCCGCTTTCGACCGCCCGCTCCAGCGAGCTGTTACGCTCATGTCCGTCGCGATGGACGCCCCCCCGGCCAGACGGGAGGAAACCCTCGAGGATGCCCTGGACGCAGTACTCGAAGGGGCCCGGGAACGCGTCGTCGAGTTTTCGACCGCTATTCGGGGCCCGGCGATGGGGATCTACGCCTTTGGCGTGATGCTCCCGCTCGCGCTGGTCGGGCTGCTACCCGTGCTTGCCTCCTCGGGCGGGGGCGTTTCGACCTTCGCCCTCGCGCTGGTCTATGACCTACTCATTCCGATCGGTCTAACCGGGAGCGGGCTGTGGCTCTGGGGACGCCGCCCGGCTGTAACCGACGTGTCCTTTGACGTCGGATTGCTGACACACGCCCGCCCACTGATTTTCACCCTCGCTGCCGGGGTGGGTGCTGCCATTTTCGGGATCGTGGCAGCGACCCTGCTTGCACCGTCCTGGTCGAGACCAATCGTCGCCCTCGGTGTTGGGGTCGGAACGGCACTGCTCGTGTGGCTCCAGCCGGTCATCGAGGCACAGCATCGCCTCGATCGACTCGAAGCCCGACTTCCCGATGCGCTCTCGATCGTCGGGCAGCGACTCGGGGAGGGAGAACCGGTCGAAACGACGATCGCCTCGGTCGCCGAGCGATTCGACGGACCGATCGGCGACCTTTTCTCTCGCGGGAGCACTCGGCAACACCAGTCCGGCGAACCGATGTCGACCGTGTTTCTGGGCGGCGATGGACTCGTGACCGACGTCCCGAGTCAGCGCGTTCGCGCGGGACTCTCACTCGCGATGACTGCCGGCGAATACGGCGCTCCCGGCGGGGAGACGCTTCTCGCCGTCGGGGACTATATCGACGAACTCCTCTCCGTCGAGCGTGCGGCCCGTCGGGAACTCGCCCAGACGACGAGCACGCTCAGACAGACGGCGGTGGTGTTCGCCCCGGCCATTGCTGGGGTGACAGTGGCCCTTGCAACCGGCATGGAGGCCGTTGATGGGTCGGGGTATGCACTCGATGTTGCGGCCCTGGGGCGAGTCGTCGGCATCTACGTTCTCCTTCTCAGCGCGGTTCTCCCCTCGCTCTCGGTCGTGCTCGCTCGCGGGTTCGACCCGGTCCGGATGGGATACCAGAGCGGTATCGCTCTCGCGACCGGGGGCGTCATCTACCCGCTCTCGTTCATCGCCGCCCGGTCTCTGGTGTACGTTTAAGTACGAACACCGGACCACTCCGTCCCATGTTCGGACTGCCCGCAGAGACGACGTGGGTCTGGGTTGGACTGACTCTCGCTTCCGCCGTGATGTTGGGAGTCGTTCTCGGCGTCCCGACCGCCTCGCCAAACGCGGATCGGGCCGCGACAGCGATCGAGGACGTTGCTGTCAGCGAGTACGGCGGTGAAGCGACGCTGGAACTCCGGGCCCGAGAGATTCGGCTCGGCCCCGAACGCATCGGACTTCGTGGTCCGGGCGGCAGTGCTCACGCGCCGATTCGTTTCGGACCCGTGACGCCAGTAACACCGGGATCGGCCCTGGCAAGCGCCCTCGACGGCTACGCTCCAGCGGCAGTGTTCGATCGCCCCTCGACCTTTCGGGA
>CAZJZA010000321.1:0-1607 GCA_964550355.1 uncultured Halobacteriales archaeon | reverse complement strand
GGTGAATCGCCGCATCCGGAAGTTCGGCGCGTTCTGGTCCTCGCCGACGAGGACGCCCTTTTTTAGGCCCTTGGCCGCCGATTGGGGTTCGTAGTCGATTTCGTCGCGTCGCCGGATGACTGGGGCTGGCATGAAGCCGAGTTCGGTGGTCTCCCCTATATCTTAAACGGACGTATCACCAACATGGATCCATGCGAAGTTTCCGCATCGGGAGTGCCTTTGGCATCCCGATCAAGCTGGACATCACGTTTCTCCTCGTGCTGCCGCTTTTCGGCTGGCTGATCGGCTCGCAGGTGGGCGAACTCGTGGAACTTCTCAACACGCTGTGGGGGATGAATCTCGACGCGGCCGCGCTTACGGCCGGATCGATGCCAATTATCGTGGGGATGGCCGCCGCACTTGGCCTCTTTGCGGGCGTGCTTCTCCACGAGTTCGGGCACGCATTGGTAGCCATCCGCTACGGATTTCCCATCGAGTCGATCACGCTCTGGTTTCTGGGTGGCATCGCCCAGCTCTCCGACCAGCCGGAGGACTGGCGAACGGAGTTACAAATCGCCATCGCCGGGCCGGTGGTGAGCGTCGTCCTCGGGGTGTTTCTCTGGGTGGTCCTCTCACTGTTCCCCACCAGTCCCGACATCGTTCTATTCTTGCTGGGCTACCTTGCGCTCATTAACGTCGCCCTCGCCGCGTTCAACATGCTTCCCGGCTTTCCGATGGACGGGGGCCGGGTGCTCCGGGCCCTGTTGGCCCGAAAGCGCTCGTTCGCCCGTGCAACCCATCTCGCCGCGGAGGTCGGCAAGGGCGTGGCCATCATCATGGGGATCGTGGGGCTGTTCGGGGGCAACATCATCCTCATCGGGATCGCCTTTTTCATCTACATCGGCGCTGCGGGCGAATCCCAGCAGTCGACCCTGAAGGCTGCCTTCGAGGGCGTGACCGTCGCGGACATCATGACGCCGGTCGAGTCGGTCTCCACGGTTTCCCCGGAGGTATCCGTTGCCGACCTGATTGAATTGATGTTCCGGAAGCGCTACACCGGATTTCCGGTCGAGCGAAACGACGAAATAGTCGGGATTGTGACCCTCTCGGACGCCCGGGAGGTCGAACAGGTCGAGCGCGAGGCCTTCACCGTTCGAGACGTTATGAGCACCGATCTCGAGACGATCGAACCAACGGCGGATGCGGCAGCGGCCCTGGAACGGATGCAACAGGAATCGGTCGGGCGGTTGCTGGTCGTCGACGAGTACGGCGAGATGGCCGGGTTGCTCTCCCGGACGGATCTCATGCGGGCCTTCGAAATCATCAAAACGAGCGGCCTGCAGCCCGTCGAACAGCCGGTCGAGCCCGACCAGCGGTTCGTAGATGGTCCGCCGGATTCGCCGCGGTGGTGAACTGTCAGTTTTCGCGAGCGGCCTTGCGGCCTAATCGCTCACCGGTTCGAGTGTATTGAGACGGTCCGGGTGCGAGAAGTTGAACTACGCCGAGACGGTCCTGCTCACCTCGCGTGCTCGCGGCTCCGCCGCTCGCATTTCCGAGACACTCACATCGTTCGTGTCTCGCTCCGCTCGGTTGCGCGGGCTGCGCCTCGTCTACTTCAATCCTCTCCC
>CAZJZA010000320.1:0-1619 GCA_964550355.1 uncultured Halobacteriales archaeon | reverse complement strand
GTTCGTCGACGCCGACCACCGGGCGTACATGGACCAGGCGTTCACCCACCGGGGTTCGACAGTCCTCGCCCCCAGCGTCGCCGGCCAGCTCGTGCAGGCGCTCGAACCCGAATCGGGCGATTCCGTGCTCGTCATCGGAGCCGGTGTCGGGTACACCGTTGCCGTCCTCGCCGAAATCGTCGGTGCAAAACGCGTCCACGCGGTGGACATCGACCGGAACCTCGTGCTCGACGCCCGCCGGAATCTCCGGATCGCCGGCTATCAGGAGGTGCTCGTAGACTGCAGAGACGGTGCCGAGGGGTTGCCCGCGTACGCCCCCTTTGATCGCATCCTCCTCGAAGCCGCCGTCAGCGAGATCCCACGCGCCCTGCGCGAACAGCTCGCGGCGGGTGGCCGGATCGTCGCGCCAGTCGGGCAGGCGGACCAGCGGCTAATCGCCCTGGAAGACGGCGGCGAAACCGCTGACTTCGGGCCGGACGGATTTCGTCCCCTGCTGATCGATGGAGAACACCCTGGCTCGGTCACCCGCAACCGCACAGATCGAGAGGACCGCGAGCACGCGGCCCGGGCGGCAACTCGGCGGCGCGGGTGGGAGCAGGACTGGATCGAGTGGGACCGGGTCTGATCAGGCCCCCTGCGCGATGACGGTAATCTGACTGTTTCCCCGTCGGTCCATGTAGTTCGAGCCAGCTGGTGGCTCGACGTCGATGGTGAGGGTTCCTTTCGCTTGATTTGGCCCGAGAGACGGATCGATCGTGACACTCGCCGTCCCGTCCGGTCCAGTCGTCGCGACCACCATCGAGTCGAGTTGAGCGGTTCCACCCTCAATGATGATCGTTGCATCAGCGACCGGCGAGTTGTCACTCCCGATCGCCGTCAGTTCGATCGTCTGTTCTTCGGGGCCGACGATGTTTGGTTCCGGTTTCACGTCGAGTTCCGCCACCGCGAACGACTCGACCCCCGAGATCATGTTGAGCATGACTGAGAGGGCCGCGACGCCCACGACAAAGGCGATTATGAGTCTCACCGGCAGTCCCTCGATACCCCGTTCGTCTTGGACCAGTCGTTCGAGCCACGACATGGGCCCCGATGGCCCGACGATTGTACTTAAACCTCCGTACGACCCTTTTTGGGCGAACGTGGGGGAACGTCGAGCCGTGTCTCACGTACTCGGACGGACGGCGCCGGAGGGACCCACCGCGGCTCTCGGCTCGTTTCTGGCGCGTGACGGCAGCGCGGGCGCCGATGTCGCCTTCGATCTCGACCGCCCGCACGTCTCGCTGCTCGCCGGAAAGCGCGGGTCGGGGAAGTCCTACACGCTCGGAGTGATCGCCGAAGGGATCGCCGCGGCCCGTGGGGTCACAGGAGTCGTAATCGACCCGATGGGCGTCTTCTATGGCCTCGCGGACGGCGCAAACGCCGAAGTGATCGAGCACCCCACCGTGGCGGCTGACACCCTCGAACCCCGGGACTGGTGTGCCCTCCTCGAACTCGATCCCACGAGTCAGGCCGGGGCCCTCCTCTGGCAGGTCGCCGAGATCGCCGGAACGCTCCAAGAAATGATCGATGCCGTTGGGGAGGCCGATGCCCCTCGAAACGTGATCCGGGCGGTAAACAAC
>CAZJZA010000319.1:0-1657 GCA_964550355.1 uncultured Halobacteriales archaeon | reverse complement strand
GCTTCGAGCACGTTTCGGGAGTGCACCGCCGTCCCCCGCTCACGGAGCGATTCGTAGAGTTCCCGCCCCCGAACGCCGGCGTAATTTCGCTCCTCGATGGACCGGTCCTCGATCAAGACCAGGTCGTTTGCGTTGGCGGCCGCCCGGAGGTTGGGAAGATTCCCGTTCCCGATCGCCACGTCTGCGAGCACCGTCACGGCTGCCTCCTCCACGCGCTCTTTCACCCGGTCGGCGGTCGCTTCATCGATCGGTGCGTAGGGTTCGAGCGTCACGGCGTCGATCCCGAGCATGCGAGCGGTTTCGATGTCGGCATCGCCCTCGTTGAGCGCGCCGGTCGTGACCTGATAGCCGCTTGCCGCGAGGAGGTAGAGCAATCTGGCGGCCGAGCCGCCGCCACCGATGACGTGAACGTGTGGGCCATCGCGATCGCGGGCCCCGTCCGGGAGAGCCATTACGTAGACCGATCCAGTGACCGGGTTGTTCGTGACGACCGCATCGGTTCCGAACGCGGATTCGAGGTTCGGCTCCGTTAACACCTCGTTCGGTGTGCCAAGTGCCGTCCGTTTGCCGTCCGAGAGCAAGAGGAGTCGATCGCAGTAATGTGCCGCAAGATTCAGGTCGTGGATCGGGGCCATGACCGTCTTCCCATCTTCGACCAGTGACTTGACCAGTTCCAGGGTCCGGATCTGATGGTTGATGTCGAGGCTCGCGGTCGGTTCGTCGAGCAGCATGACGGGCGTATCCTGGGCGAGGGCCCTGGCAAGGAGCACCCGCTGGCGTTCGCCGCCACTCACCTCTCCGATGTCTCGGTCTGCGAGGAAGGCGATCTGGGTTCGCTCGAGTGCCCGATCGATGATGTCTCCATCGTCGGCGACGTCCAGGCTCACCCGCCGGCGGTAGGGGGTCCGCCCCATCCCGACGACCTCGCGGACGTCGAAATCGAAGGCGAGGTTTGTCTCCTGGGGCACGACCGAGACGAGGCGACTACTCGCCTTCGAGGGGAGATCCGTCACGTCGTGGCCGTCGACCTGAACCGATCCGACACCGGGACTTAACACCCCACTGATCGTGCGCAAAAGCGTCGTTTTCCCGGCTCCATTCGGGCCGATGACTCCCAGAAATTCCCCGCGTTCAACGTCGACAGAGACGGTTTCGAGTGCCTGGACGTCGCCGAGGGTTACCGAAACGTCGGTTACGTCGACGATCGGCTCCTCGGGATTCCCACCGGACAGCATCCGTTCGGTCGTGCCGGTGACCCCTTCGAAGAGCCGGCTCAGGCGGGAACTCACAGTGCATGCACCTCCCGCCGACGGAGCAGGAAGAGGAAGAATGGTGCACCGATGGCCGCCGTCACGATGCCCACCGGGATTTCACCGGCCCACGTTCTCGCGACGGTGTCCGTGGCCACCAGGAAGGCCGCGCCGGCAATCGCGCTCGTAGGCAACAGGATTCGATGATCGGGACCCACGACCAGGCGCATCATGTGGGGGACGATTAGCCCAACGAAGCCAATCACGCCCGATACCGCGACCGCGGCGGCCGTAATCAGGCTCGAGACACCCAGCAGGATGCGTTTTGTCTGCTCGACCTCGATCCCGAGGTTCGCGGCGCACTCCTCGCCCAGCAGCAGGACGTTGAGGTCGCGGCCGTACCCGGC
>CAZJZA010000318.1:0-1691 GCA_964550355.1 uncultured Halobacteriales archaeon | reverse complement strand
GAGGAACTGTGGGTTCGCATCGACCGGATCTCCTCGGCGGTCTCGTCGATCATACGCCCACTCCATGCCGACCGGGCAAAAAGGTCCCTGCTCTAGAGTGCCCACTGCCGATTAGCCCTTGATGTTCACCACGGGGAAGGTCCGGACGACTGGATCTCCGATTCCCAGCTCCGCTGAGACCTGAACCACTTCATCGACGTTTTTGTACACGCCCGGGGCCTCCTCGGCGATCGTCGCGCCGCTCTGGGCCCGGACGTAGATCTGGTCCTCGGTTTCGAGAGCCTCTTGGACGTCCTCGCCCCAGAACTCCTGTTTGGCCTGTGTTCGGCTCATCAAGCGGCCTGCGCCGTGGGCCGTCGAGCCGAAGGACCGTTCGAGCGAGTCGTCCCCGCCCCTGAGGACGTAACTGCCCGAGCCCATCGAGCCCGGGATGATGACCGGCTGGCCGACGTCCCGATATTTCTTTGGCACCTCGGGATGTCCGGGCGGGAAGGCACGAGTGGCGCCCTTCCGATGGACGTAGACCTCGCGCTTTACCCCCTCGATCTCGTGGGTCTCCTTTTTGCCGATGTTGTGCGCGACGTCGTAGAGCAGTTCCATCCCGAGGTCCCGCCAGTCCCGATCGAAGACGTCGGCGAAGACCTGTCTGGTCTGGTAGGCGATCAGCTGTCGGTTGACCCACGCGAAGTTGATCGCGGCGTTCATTGCGCCGTAGTACTCCTCGGCGAGGGGACTCCCTGCCGGGGCGGCGGCGAGTTCCCGGTCCGGAAGCGATTCGAGCAGATCTGCGTGTTCCTGTTCGATCTTTCTGAGATAGTCAGTACAGACCTGGTGGCCCAGGCCGCGAGAGCCACAGTGGATGAGCACGACCAACTGGTCCGTGGAGAGGCCATAGGCCGCCGCGACATCCTCGTCGTAGACGTCCGTCACCTCCTGGACCTCGAGGAAGTGATTTCCGCTCCCCAGACTCCCGATCTGCTTTCGGCCGCGGTCTTTGGCCTTATCAGAGACGGCACTCGGGTCGGCCTCCTCGCGGAACCCGTTGTCCTCGCAGTGTTCGAGATCCGACTCGACGGCATATCCTTCCTCGAGGGCCCACTGCATACCCCGGTCGAGGATAGCGTCGATGGTCGAACTGGTTCCCTGGACGACGCCACCGGCGCCCAGTCCGGAAGGAATGCTTTCGAAGAGCGTGTCGACGAGTTCCTCCTCCTTGCCTTCGAGGTCCTCGCGGGTGAGGTTCGTCCGAAGCATCCGGACGCCGCAATTGATGTCGTACCCGATTGCTCCAGGGCTAATTACTCCATCTTCGGCGTCGATGGCCGCGACGCCGCCGACGGGGAAGCCGTAGCCCTGGTGGGCGTCCGGCATGGCGATGGCCGGCTCGTAGATTCCTGGCAGGTGGGTCACGTTTCGCAACTGTTCGAGCGACAGATCCTCGGAAATTTCCTCCAGGAGTGCCTCACTGGCGTATACCCTGGCGGGGACGTTCATGTCTCCCTCCTTTGCAATTTCCCAGGTGAGGGGGGCAACCCGCTCGAGGGTGATGCCGCTGGCTTCGAACGTTGTCATAGGTAAAACAACGGGCTCCGCGTACAAAGGCTTGGGCAGTTGGGAGACGGTGACGGCCCTGGCGGTGAGTAACTCCTTCTTAGACGTCGACGACCACGTACGCGTAAAATTCCCCGTCC
>CAZJZA010000317.1:0-1699 GCA_964550355.1 uncultured Halobacteriales archaeon | reverse complement strand
GGTGACGGGCGGGGCATCAGGACCGGCGAGAACTCCAACATCCAGGACGGCACGGTGATCCACATCGCCGCGCGCGGCTTCGGCACGGTCGTCGGTCGCAACGTCACGGTTGGTCATCTGGCTCTCCTGCATGCCTGCGAGGTGCAGGACGACGCCTTCATCGGCATGCACTCGACGGTCCTGGACGAGGCGGTGGTCGAAACCGGCGCCATGGTTGCCGCGGGGGCGGTGGTCACGCCGCGCAAGATCGTGCGCAGGGGCGAACTGTGGGCCGGCAACCCGGCCGTGAAGATGCGCGACGTCACCGAGAAGGACCTGGAATCCTTCCGTCGCTCCGCGGCGGCCTATGTCCGTCTCGGACAGGCCTATCGGGGCGAGCAATCGAAGGCCGCCGATTGACGACGTCCTGGTGCACTTGTTGGTGCGCGACTTCCCCTTAGTTGCATTCTCGCTGACAACAACTATAACCTCAGTTATGCTTCAATTTGTTTGAGCGTTCCGAGGGTGTTTCTGCATGGCGACGACGATTGCTCCGTCCATCGTGACGGACGCCGAAAAGGTCGAGTTCAAGACAACCGACCAGAGCATGTGGAGCACCGGCCAGGCTTTTACGATCAACGAAAGCTGGACGCTCTTCGAGGAGGGGTTTTCAGACAGCTTCTCGGAATTCGACGACGACCTCACGGTCTCGGCAAGCGCCAGCGTCTCGCTGGTGTTCAGCGTCGAGGCGGATGCCGGCAGCATTTCGCTCAAGTACCCGGTCGACGTCAGTTTCCAGATGCCCAACGTCGTTGCGGCCGGCCAGCAGTTCACGGTCCAGAGCATCAATAATGGCCTCGACGGCAGCGCGACTCACTTCGACGCCAAGTTTCCGGAATTCAAGGTCGATCTGAATGTCATCTTCACCGCCGACTTTTCCCTGAATTTCGACTCCGATCTTTTCGGCTCTGACTCGGTCGGCTACGACTACGACAACACGATCAAGCTCATCTCCCTTCACTCGGGCGACAGGAAGACCATCGTCGATGGCTTCGACGTCTTCCTGCCGAAGGCCTACGACCCATCGCTGACCACGGAGCAGTCGGGCAGCGGCCCGCTCGCCGGCGTGACGCTGGATGTGACGACGCCCGACATTGCCACGGTCGATGTCGACGTTCTCGCGGTCATAGAGGACATCGTCGGTCCTGAGTTCCCTTCGCTCTCGGGAAGCTTTCTCGATGGCGACATCAGCTACAACCTCCTGACGGCCGAACTGGATGCGGGTCTTGCGATCACGCAGCAGTTCCAATTTCTTCCTACGGAAATCGATGTGACGCTGACGGCGCCGTGGGGCGAGAGCGTCACCATTCCGGTCGGACAGTCGGCGACGTTCAACGTTCCTTACTACTGGGACAAGGAGACGACGCTCACCGCGAGCTACAGCCTGCAGGGAAATCTGGTCAACCAGACGGGCTTCATCGGCACGGCGACTCTCAATCTGACGGCGCTCGGCGGCAACGTGGACCTGTTCGATTACGGGCCTTTCGGCCCGCTCTACACCGACGATATTCCCGTCTACAACAGTGGCGCCATCTACATTTACAATCCTGGCGGCCCAGGAGGCTTTGCGTTCGAGGGCTTCAATACGCCCACCCACAATCTGCGGATCGAGTACGGATCCGGGACGCTCGTCGGACCCGGGGGTTTTGGCCTCGGCGGT
>CAZJZA010000316.1:0-1709 GCA_964550355.1 uncultured Halobacteriales archaeon | reverse complement strand
GACGTCGATTCGGGCCCGCTGGCTGTTCGTCCCCCGGTCGTCGACGAGCGTCTGGACGTGGGGGTGGACAATGCTCGAACCCGCAGATGGCAGTAAGTTCATATTAACAGAAGCGACTGACGCCGTCGGGTCGGCGTCGAATACCGTAGTAATGTATTCGAGTGCTGCTCTGAGACCGTCGGTCAATACGTCCGCCGAAAGTTCACCGAGCGGGACGTAATGCTCCTCGGTAAGGACGACGACGTTCGAATGTGCCCCGTATGGGTTCAGGTTCGGAAACGACGTCGCCTCGCCGACCGAACCCCGCTCGAATCCCACGAAATCCGGATACTTGGGGGTCGCTTCTTCGACGGTGCCGGGGCAGAAAAAACAGCCCTCGTCGTCGATAACCGATTCGGAAAGCTCGGGACTCGACTCGGGTTCGATGAACGAGTCCGGGACGATCCTGGTCTGCCGACCGGTCAAGGGATCTTCCCGTATCTCGATTTCGACGGTCGTTTCCGCGAAATCCTCGAGTGGGTTGTAGAAGGTCGCGGTTTGTGTCTCACGCGTGAACTGCATGTTCATAACTCATTACACGGGGGCTTCTTCAAAAAGCCATTCGGGCACAAAAGACGAAAAACCGCCGCGAGTCGACCCATGACCGACCGTTGACAACAAGAAAACTTATACCGGATGGGGTTAAACCGAGTGATTGGAGGCCGGACCCCTTGGGTAGGGGTACAAACGGTCGGGGTCTCCGGCTCGAACCAGGGTTCCTACATATTTTGACCGCATAGCGATGGCCATGGAGTTCGAGACGTGGGAGCCGATCTACGAGCGGATCGTCCGGGATTTCGAGTACGATCCCGCCACTGACCGGCAGGCACGCGATTTGCTGGCGGATTTTGTCACCCCGTTTGATTTCGACAGACTCGATTTCGAAAATCGAGCGGTCGCGATTGCCGGTGGTAGCCAGATCCTCGACGAGGAACTCGACCGAGTGAGAACGGCGGATCGGGTGATAGCCGTGTCGAATGCAGCCGCAGTGCTCGATCGAGCCGACACTCGGCCCGACCTGGTCGTCACGGACCTCGATAAGACCCCGGAGACGGCGATTTCGCTCAGTAGACGGGGCGTCCCGGTAGCCGTCCATGCTCACGGCGATAACATGGACGCCGTGCGCGAGTTTCTCCCGCGTTTCGAACTGACGAACGTGTTCGGTACCACACAAGTCGAGCCGACAGACCAGGTGGTCAACTTCGGCGGGTTTACGGACGGAGATCGGGCTGCCTTTCTCGCCGATCACCTCGGGGCCGCTCACCTCACCTTTCCCGGATGGAATTTTGACGATCATACAGTCTCACCTGAAAAGCAACGAAAACTGCTGTGGGCAGCACGATTGTTATTGTGTCTCGAACGGCGACGAGACGAACAGTTCGCCGTTCTGGATGGCTGGCGGACGGATATCGAGGAGTTTCCGGACGGTGTTGTGTGGGACTGTGTCGAATGAGAGAAGCCAAACGTGGAGATCGCACTACGTGGCAGTAAATAAACGGAAAAGTGTGTTTGACGAACTGACTGACTACCCGAAGAGGTCGCCCAGGCCCTCGCCCGAGGCTTCCTCTTCCTCGTCTTCTTCTTCCTCTTCTGCTTCTTCCTCGGCCTCTTCCTCTTCTGCTTCTTCCTCGGCCTCTTCCTCTTCTGTTTCTTCTTCGGCTTCGGCCGCT
>CAZJZA010000315.1:0-1710 GCA_964550355.1 uncultured Halobacteriales archaeon | reverse complement strand
CTGCGGCGGTGCTGGGAACACCACTGGCAACCGACTCTACAACATCGGCGTCGACGGTGCCGATACGGTCGCCATCAATACAGACAAACAGCATCTGAAGATGGTCGAGGCCGATACGAAAATCCTGGTGGGCAAGTCGCTCACCAACGGGCTCGGTGCCGGCGGCGACCCCAACATGGGAGAGCGCGCGACCGAGATGGCCCAAGGGACCATCAAAGAAGTGCTCGGCGACGCAGACCTGGTCTTTGTCACCGCCGGTATGGGTGGTGGGACCGGAACCGGGGCCGCCCCGGTCGTCTCGCAGATCGCCAAAGAACAAGGCGCGATCGTCGTCGGCATGGTGTCGACGCCGTTCAACGTCGAGCGGGCGCGGACGGTCAAAGCCGAGGAGGGCTTAGAGCGCCTGCGCAACGAGGCCGACTCGATCATCGTCCTCGACAACAACCGACTGCTGGATTACGTCCCGAACCTGCCCATCGGGAAGGCCTTCTCGGTGATGGACCAGATCATCGCCGAAACGGTCAAGGGCATCTCGGAGACGATCACCCAGCCGTCCCTGATCAACCTCGACTACGCGGACATGACCGCCATCATGAACCAGGGCGGCGTGGCCGTCATGCTCGTCGGGGAGACCCAGGACAAGAACAAGACCCAGGAAGTGGTCAAAGACGCGATGAACCACCCACTTCTGGACGTCGACTACCGTGGTGCGTCCGGTGGACTCGTCCACATCACGGGTGGCCCCGACCTCACGCTCAAAGAGGCCGAGGGCATCGCGGACAACATCACCGAACGCCTGGACGCCTCCGCGAACGTCATCTGGGGCGCGCGGATCCAGGAAAACTACAAAGGAAAAGTGCGGGTTATGGCCATTATGACCGGCGTGCAGAGCGCACAGATCCTCGGACCGTCCACCCAGGAGCAGGCAGACCGCTCCCGGGCAGAAATCGAAAATCCCAGCTCGGCCGGCGACGTGAGTTCCCAGTCCTGGAGTGCCCATTCCGACGGGGGCCAGGACGAAATCGAACAGGAAAACGGGCTCGACGTCATCCGGTGAGATGCAGGACGGACCACCCCGCTGACCTTTTCCTTACCCGAGTGCGGCTCTGAGTTCACAAGCGCGACACCGTTCACGATCAGTCGGCGCGCCGCAGTTTTCACAGAAACCCGACGGACCAGTTTCGCCGTGACGCCGCGTCTCAGCTGCCAGGCGTGCCGTTTCCTCATAGCCCGCCATGATCGAATGACGGGTTCCTGGATGGTCGTCTTCGAGCATCAGTAAGACGTCTCTTACTGTCCCTCGGAAGGATTCACTCGCATAGGGGCACTCCGCGATGTGTGCCGGAATGTCGGCGACGCGGGCGTAGAGCGCGACTTCCGATTCGGGAACGTCCCGGAGGGGTTTCGCTCGTGGAACAAAGACACCGTCCTGCGCCCTCGCAGAAAGCGGGGCCAGACTGGCGTCGTAGTGCTGGGCCATCTGGTCGATATCGCCCTCGAAGACGTTCATAAGCGCTGTCTCTGCCTCGTCATCGAGATTGTGACCGGTTAGTAAGACGTCTGCATCGTACTCCCGTGCCGCGTCCGCGAGCACGTCACGCCGCAGCACGCCGCAGTACGCACACGGCGCCATATCCCATGGATCGTCGTCGACGATCTCGTCCATCTGGAGGTCGAATTCCGACTCGTACCCGGTTTCGACGTACTCAA
>CAZJZA010000314.1:0-1714 GCA_964550355.1 uncultured Halobacteriales archaeon | reverse complement strand
AACTGTTCGGCGATCGGTTCGAACACCTCCGAAACCACCTGCAGGTAGGCCTCGTCCGTCGTTTTCGGTGGCAGTGGAACGTTGACGTTGTACCCTTTCCCGGGCCCAACGCCAACGTCTTCGACGTTTCCGGTTCCGGGGAACAGGGTCCGACCGTCCTGGTGTGTCGACATGACCAGGACCGAGGGGTCATCGTAAAAAATGGACTGGGTGCCGTCGCCGTGGTGGGCATCCCAATCCCAGATCAACACCCGATCGATGTCGGTCGTTTCCTGAAGGTGACGAATTGCGACTGCCGTATTGTTGAGATAGCAAAACCCGTGCCCATCGTCCGCGAAGGCGTGGTGGCCACCGGGTCGGGCCATGACAAATGCCGATTCGACCTCGTCGGTCGCGACCGCTTCGAGGCCACGCAGCACCCCGCCCGCAGCCAATTTTGCCGTGGCCCAGGTATGTTCAGAGACGTGCGTATCGGCGCTCAGCCGGCCACTTCCCGTCGCCGACATCGACCGAAGCCGGTCGACGTACTCGCTCGTATGAACTCGGGCGATCTGTTCTTCGGTTACCTCGATCGGATCGAGTTGTGCGACCGCCGGATCGTCCAGTACACCCTCCTCTCGGAGTTGGTCCATTGTGTACTGGAGACGCTCCCGTCGTTCTGGATGGGTTGGCGTGTGCTCGTGACGGAGGTAAGCGTCGTGATAGATCAGTCCCATACTCATCGGTCATCACCCTCGTACCACCGTTCGATACCCGGTGCGACGCGCGCCCGGGCATTGATAATCTGTCCGACGACAGTGCCCCGTTCGACGACGCTGAACCCGTCCGTGGCCTGGATCTTTACGGGTTTATTGGGCTCTCCACCCGCCGCCATCGCAGCGTCCTGGGCGGCTTTCGCCACGGTTTCGCGAACCTCCTGGTCCGAGAACTGCCGACTCGTCTCGACCGAATCAACCTGCTCGGATCCGACCGCGGTGATCGTCTTTACCCCCCGGTGGCTGTCGATGTGGACCGCCGTGTCGACGCTGACCCGGGCCACGCCACATCCGACCGCGCCGGCGGCGGCCGCAATGCCGGGGATCTCGGCCCCGGTCACCCAGGCGAGGGGCCCGGCAAGCCCGGGGCCGAGTATCGGTGCCAGCGTCCCACCCACCGCGATCTTCGACGTACCGCGGTCTTTCACTGCAGTAATCGCTTTTCCGACCCGCCGTTTGAATTCCTCGAGAACCGTCGCCGCAATGGTTTCGGGATCACCACCGAGTGTTGCGAGCGCGGCACGAGCATCCGGGACGTTCCCTGCCTCGAAAATGCCGAGGACGTGGAGTGCGTCGGTCACCGTCGGAACGTCGCCACCGAGGGCTGCTGCGTCTCCCATCCGTTCGTCGGCGAGTCCGAATCCCGTATCCGTCGGCTCGATCCGAGTGTCCCCTCCAATCGGGAGACTCGTGGTCGTTACGCCCTCGTAGGCGGTTTCGAGGTCGCCCTCGGAGACGTCAGGTTCCGTGTCCGGAAATCCCGCCGAAATGCGGCTGACATCCGTGGTCGTCCCCCCAATGTCCACCGCGATCCCTGACTCCATTCCGGTAAGGGCAAGGAGACCGAGCGCGCTCGCGGCCGACCCGCTCCGGATCGTGTGGGCCGGGGTCGTCCGCATCGCCTCGCTCCCCAACATGGCCCCGTCGCCCTTGAGATAATAAACCGGCGCATCGAGGCC
>CAZJZA010000313.1:0-1729 GCA_964550355.1 uncultured Halobacteriales archaeon | reverse complement strand
AGGAGCCGGCGCCTGCGTTCTCCAACCCCCTCACAATCGATCTCCCGGCCGTGGTCGACGCGCTGGAAGCGGGCGAACCCATCGAAACACTCGATAGCCTCGTGGCGGCAGTCAAGGCCTCACCAAAAGCCGACTTGTCCGGGGCAATCGCCACTTTCACCGGCCAGGTCAGGGCGAAGGAAGATCCGGACGACGATCCGACCGAGTCGCTGACCTTCGAGAAGTACGAGGGCGTCGCAGAAGAGCGCATGGCCGAAATCGAGGAGGAGTTAACCGACTGGGACGGGGTCTACGAGGTCGCAATGCACCACCGGGTCGGGCGAATCGAACGAGGGGAAAACATCGTGTTCGTGGTCGTCCTGGCCGGGCACCGGGCCCAGGCGTTCGAGGCCGTCGAGGCGGGAATCAACCGGCTCAAAGAGGAAGTCCCGATCTTCAAAAAGGAGACGACTGTCGAGGAGGAGTTCTGGCGACACGAGCGCGAACCCTGATTCCAAAACAGGAAACGGGGTCGGTTTTTGGCGAACCGGCTCGCTGGGGATGAGAAATTTTCCTCCGCGGGTCCGGTCGTTTTCCACTGAGAAGGCCACATCCGTCCCGAATTCCGCACTGCCCCTGCAATGTGAGGGATGATAGACATGTATCACGAAACGAGTGGCGGACCATTATAACTCGTTTAGAGGGCTTTATAAAATGTCTCGTCTTCTTTAACGCAGTTGTGAAATGGGATGAAAAGCCCCACAAGTCGTAAAAGTGGCCGAAATTGGCCAAACGTTCACCCTGCTATAAGATGGCGGGTCCTATATGACTGGTTGATGAGCCCCTCCACAACCACCGCGGCCGAACCCAAGGAAGCTCGACTCCGCTCGTACCTGCGGGAGAAGGCCACCGACGGTGAGATGTACTTCAAAAGCAAGTTCATCGCCGACGAGGTCGACCTCTCGCCGAAGGAGATTGGCGCACTCATGGTCAAGCTCAAAGAGAGCGCGTCGGACCTCGAAATCGAGAAGTGGTCGTACACGAGTGCAACCACGTGGCGTGTCAGCGCCGCCTGATCAAACTCCCCACCCCACCCCACCCAACCGTTACGTCCCCGCGTTATCCGGCGTTTTCCGTTGTTTTTCCTTCCTTTTCCTGGCAGCCGTTACTCCAGGATGAGTAGGCAGAACCACCGGGATGTTTTTGCAGTCCTCAGAACACACATTGATCATGGACGACGCCGGTAGCGAGGACGAAGCGGAGACCGATCGGGAATCCGAGGAAAACGCCGAATCCGAAACATCACCTGGGGACACCACCCAATCGCTCGTCTGGCAGACCGAGGAACGCGAGAACGCCTACGAATGTCCCGGGTTCTCGATCGTCCACGAGGAGGTCACCCTCCCGGACGGAACCGAGACCGACTTCGATTACTTACACGACGTCCCGAGCGTCGTCATCCTGCCGTTCACGAAAAGCGGGGAACTCGTGCTCATCGAGGAGTGGCGGCAGGCCGTCAAGCAAGTGACCCATGGATTCCCGGCCGGCGGGGTCGAGCCTGGCGAAGGACTCAGAGAGGCGGCCCGGCGCGAACTCACGGAGGAGACCGGGTACGTGGCGAGTGACTTGCGCCATCTGGACACGTTCGAGCCGGCAACGGGGATCACGGACGCCATCTTCCATTACTTCGTCGCGACGGGCTGTCAGCCGACGGGCTCGCAAAATCTCGACGGCGACGAAAGTATTCACG
>CAZJZA010000312.1:0-1729 GCA_964550355.1 uncultured Halobacteriales archaeon | reverse complement strand
TCCCTCCCCGGTCGATTCGAGATACTCGACGGCCGCCTCGGTTGCAGCCTCCTGTTGAGGCTTCGGGGTATCTTGCCAGGAGGGCCAATCGATCCGCCGGAAGTCGTGCAACACGAACCAGCCCTCGTCCGTCGGTGGTGGCACAGCCATTGTCACTGGTTTTGGTGCCGGGTAAAAGAGGGTTGGCAGACCGGCAGTTGCTACTGGAATTATCACGAAAATTGCTGTACTCAGTAAGACTGTCCCGAATCGAAAGGACCTACTTCCCGACTGCGCGAGGTACGTTCAATGTCATCAGAAAGTCGGTTCGACCTCGATGCGACGACGGTCGCGCTTAGCGCGGTCGTCGGTGCGGCCGTAGCGGTCACCACAATGATCATCTCCATCCCCGTCGGTATCGGGTATCTGAACTTCGGGGAAGTGATTATCTACACCGCTGCGTTCCTTTTCGGCGGCACGGTTGCCGGGCTCTCCGGTGGTGTCGGTGCGGCTGCAGCCGACGTCATCCTTGGATTCCCGATGTACGCACCGGTTACCTTCGTCGCGAAAGGAATCGAAGGCTACGTCGTCGGTCGGTTGGCTGGAGCGAGTCTCAGAAGTAAAGCGATCGCCGTCGCGGCCGGTGCCCCGGTGATGATCGCGGCCTACGTGCTCGCCCGGGCCGTCGTCGAGGGGGTTCCGGCGGCGATCTTCCAGGAATTGCCGATCGATATCCTCCAGGCCGTGGTGGGCTTCGCGCTCGCGGTCCCGCTCTCGAAGGCCCTCGAGGGCCGCCTCCCCGAACTCAGATGAGCGTCGTGGCCGTCGAGGAACTGTCCGTCCGCAAATCGGACGAAACCCTGCTTTTGACGGACGTCTCACTCTCGGTCGGATCGGGTGAGACAGTCCTCCTGGCAGGCCAGTCCGGAAGCGGAAAAACCCTCCTCGGGACGGCCATTGCCGGCTTGCTGTCCGACCGACCCTCGATCGTGATGGAAGGCGATGTCGCCCGGAACGGGTCAGTCGGGATGCTCTTTCAGAACCCGCGAACCCAACTGGTCAGAGAACGTGTTCGTGCCGACGTGGCCTTCGGGCTCGAAAACCGGGGCGTAAACCCGGAGCGGATCCACGACCGGATCGATACCTGGGCCGGCCGTCTCGATGCGAGCCATCTCCTCGATAGGGAGATACACGCCCTTTCGCGGGGGGAAACGACGCTCGTTGCCCTGCTCGGAACGCTGGTGACGGAGCCGGATCTGATCGTTCTCGACGAGCCACTCGCCTCACTCGACGCCCGAAACCGCCGGCTCGTGCTCGAGGCTATCGAGGAACTTAACGGAGATACGGGACTGCTCGTGGCCGAACACGACGTAACCGAGTTGCTCGAACTTGCCGACCGCGCCGTCCTCCTCGAAGGCGGAGAGATCCGGGCGAGCGGATCCCCCCGGACGGTCGTCGGGTCACTCCGCGAGGCGGGTATCAAATTGCCGTTCGCGACCGCCGTGGCACTCAAACGAGGGGACCCACCCGAATCCGTCCCGCTTTCCGGAGGCTAACCCGTGATCGAGATCCGAAACCTCGCGTTCGAGTTCGAGTCCGGGCCGCGTGTCTTCGATGGGCTATCACTCGACATCGAGACGGGCCAGACAGTCGCCGTGCTGGGGGCCAACGGAACGGGCAAGACGACGTTTTTGCGCTTGCTCGCGGGTCTTCTCGAACCGACCGGCGGCAAAATCCGGGTCGACGGCGA
>CAZJZA010000311.1:0-1733 GCA_964550355.1 uncultured Halobacteriales archaeon | reverse complement strand
CCCTTCGGTGCCGTCGTCCCGATCGAAGGTCCGTTTCGGGTCAGCGGATCGAACGACGCCGGCGATGTCGACAGTCTCGTCGAGTTCGACGGCTTCGATTTTGGTGGCATCCGGCACGTAGGACACGTCCGCGTCGCTTTCTTCGATGGCACCCCGATCACCGACGTGCAGTTCGAGACTCCCGTCCCGCTCGCGCACGTACCCGTCGATAACCTCGACGATTTCGTGTGCCCTGAGTTCCTCGACTTGCTCGGCCTGGTCGTCCCAAAGTGTGACCCGGACGCGCCCGGTTTCGTCCCCGACGAGGAGATTCGAGACTTTCCCCTCCGTGCCGTCGTCCCGGTCGAAGGTCCGCACCGGATCGGTGGCGAGCACCTCGCCGACGAGGGTCACGTCCGAGGCGCCAAAGGTAAGATCGGAGACGCGGTACTCGTCGGTGAGTTCGACCTCGATGTCCGCGTCCGGGTTGGCTTCGACCTGATCGACGGTCACTTCCACGCCGTCGTAGCCATCTTTTGGCCGCCCGTTGATGTTCAGGACCTGTCCGGGTTCGAGGTCCGAATCGGCCGCACTGGCCATCTCGTCCCAGAAAGAGACCCGGAGCCGACCCGTTTCGTCTGCCACGTCGGCGTTTAACACCTGGCCCTCGGGTTGATCCGGGTCGTCGCGCTCGAAGGTGCGCAAATCGCCCACGCTGAGTACCTTCGCGGTGACGGTCACTTCCTCCATGCCCGGCTCGATATCGGCGACGCCCTCCACCTGTCCGTCGTCGAGTTCGTGGGCGAGTAGCATCGCCGCCGTTTCCTCGTCGGCGAGTCCGCCCATCTGCTCGACTTTGGACTCGACGGCCTCGCGAAACTCCTCGAGGGAGACTTCCTCCGTATCAAGATCCTCGTAGATCGTCTCGATATCGCCCATTGAATAGAACTAGGCCGCGGTATCGGTCTTGAACCTTTTCTTCCCCCGGCTCAGAGAAGCGAGTCTGCGGCCGCCGCCCCGACCACCGAGAAGATCGACCCGATGCTGATCGCGGTGATCGTGCCCATCAGGTCCGCCCCGAAGGTCTGGGGCGCGGCCAGGACGAAGGTCAACAGAGTCACCGACCCGACCGCCACGAGAAGCACGGAGACAAAGCGGAGCGGGATCCCCACGATTGTTCGCTCGACTTCCGCGTCACGTCCTTTATCGGCCTTGTAAAGGGTGCTGTAGCCGACGACCACGATCGCGAGGATCGCGATCAAGGTGTGGAGCAGGGACATCTGGTCCGCGAGCACCCAAACCTCTTCGGTGACGACGAAGGGACCGGCGAGCAACAGCCCGCCGACGACCTGTTGGGCCACGTCCGCCGCGTGGAAGCGAGGACGTTTCATAGATCCGTCCATGGGTCATATTGGCCTAAACGTTCGGATTCCCCAGTTTTACTCGCCGTCGCCGGCCCGCCACAGATACAGCGACCCGATCGACCGATACGGGGCCCAGGCTGCGGCTCGATCCTGCATCGCCGCCCGATTTTCGACGCCATACTCCTCCTGCATCGCTTTCCGGATGCCCAGATCCTCGACTGGAAAGACGTCCTCCCGACCCAGTCCGAACTGGAGAAACATTTTCGAGGTCCACGGACCGATACCCCGAACGGCGGTCAACTCCTCAATCACCGCGTCATCCGACAGATCGGCAAAGTACTCCCGGGACCACTCACGCTCCTCGAAGGCCTGCGCGGCGGTTTTGACGTA
>CAZJZA010000310.1:0-1734 GCA_964550355.1 uncultured Halobacteriales archaeon | reverse complement strand
CGAACCGCGCAAGGGAGGCCCTGTATCCCAGGAGTACAGGAGCAGAGGAAGCGTCGGATGCGAAGCCATCGGTCCCGGCGGACGCCGCCGACGCTGACCCGACAGTCGCAGAAGCGGTGGCAAAATCGTCTGGTTCCGGGTCCGACGGCTCCGGGTCCGATCCGGATCCGGTGTCGGCCGAATCGTCGGAAAACGATTCTGAGACCGAATCGAATCCGAAAACAGAATCGAACCCGGGGAATAAATCGAACTCCGGGACCAACTCAAACGCCGAAATCGAATCGGATTCGGGCACGCTCGTCGAACGCCTTCGGGTAGAGATCGAATCCGGTTCGGTCCCCGAGGAAGAACGGACCGCACTCGCGGACGCGCTCCTTAGTGACCATACCGATCGGGTCGAATCCACCGATCACATCGAGTCGGGACGGCCTGATCAGGTTCGATTCGAGCATCTCCAGTCTCGAGTCTCGGCGCTCGAGGCCTATACGGACGCCCTTGAGGAATTCATCGAAATGGCCGGAACGAGCGACGATATCCGGGAGGTCATCGCCTCGGAAATCACGGATCTCGAATCGACCGTGGAGTCACTGTCAGCGAAGTACGACGACCTGGGAGGCGAACACGAAGCGTTAGTCGACACGGTTTCAGACCTGGAATCCACGCAGGAAGACCTCGATGCGACAGTCGAGGACCTGAAAACGGGGCAGGAAGAACTCGAATCGGAACAATCGGACCTCGAGGTGGATTACGACAATCTCGAAGCGAAACTCGATGGCCTCGAAAAAACACAGGAGGCTCTCGGCGGAGACATCGAAAGTCTCGAATCGGCACACGAGACGATGGCCGAGACAGTTAGGGACGTCGAATCCGAACTGAACGCCATAGACGCCGGGCAGACCGCACTTGACGACGCCCACGACTCCCTGGCGGCAGACGTCTCCGACCTCGATGCCGAGATCGAGGCGGTTCAATCCACCGTCAGGGAACTCGATGACAGCGTCGAGGCAGTCGAATCCACCGTTCAGGGGCTTGAATCGGCTGTCTCCTCGATCGACGAAGAACTCGAGACCGCCGAGTCCGATCGCGAGGCGCTCGTGGCACGAGCCAACGAGATCGAATCGACGGTCGAATCAGTCGCAGAAGAGACCGACGCGATCGAGCGAATCCGTGGCGATCTTGACGCGCTCGACGAACGAGTCGCGGATGTCGATGAGATACACCTCACCGTGACCGAACTCACGCGCAAGTTCGAGGATCTCGAAGATGACATCGAGCGAATCAAAGCCGTAAGCGACCAGCTCTCAGAAGCCTTCTAGACGGGTGAGTCGGGGCCACCTGCCTCAACTTCCACACACTCTTCGTCCATATCCACTTCGTCCACATCCTCATCGTCCACATCCGCTTCGTTCTCTTCGGCTTCTTTCTCGTACCGATTGGCCGTGAACCGTTCACCCTCCGGAAACAACTTCTCGAGGGACTCGGGTTCCTCGCCCGGTTCGAGTTCGACCGGTTCGATTCGCGAGACACCTTTGATATCGCGAGCTCCTTCAGTGCCGGGGGAGACGAATCGATTCACGTACTCCTGGTTTGCGCCGATCGGCTCGTCGTCTTTCAGGTACGAAAGGACCCCGCCGAGTGCTTCACGGATTGGGATGACGACTCGATACCTGTCTGCGGACTCGACGACAATGTGAGTCGTCTCGGGGGATACCGAAGCGGCGTCGAGAAGTGACT
>CAZJZA010000309.1:0-1741 GCA_964550355.1 uncultured Halobacteriales archaeon | reverse complement strand
CGAAACGACCTTCAGTCCGCATATATCCGCCCCCTCGTTTATTTTGGCTACCACAGCCTGGGCGTGAGCCCGGCGGATTGCCCGACGAAGACGACGATCGCAACGTGGCCCTGGGGGGCCTATCTGGGTGAGGAGGCCCTTCGGGAAGGCGTCGAGGTGACGGTGTCCTCCTGGCGAAAGCACGCCTCGAGCCAGGTTCCGACCAACATCAAGACGACCGGACTGTACGTCAACAGCATGCTCGCAGGCGAGGAGGCCAGGGCACAGGGGGCAACCGAGGCCATCTTGCTCAACAAGGAAGGCGACGTGGCCGAAGGGCCGGGCGAGAACATTTTCCTGATAAGAGACGAAGAGATTTTCACACCAGGGCTCTCCGAGAGTATTCTCGAAGGAATCACGCGGGACACGGTCATCACCCTGGCCGAAGAACGGGGCTACGCCGTTCACGACGAGGTCTCGATCAGCCGAGGCGAGCTCTACACGGCTGATGAACTGTTCTTCACCGGGTCCGCCGCGGAGGTCACCCCGATCCGGAAGGTGGACAACGTCGAAATCGGCTCGGGTTCGCGGGGCCCGGTTACCGAGGAACTACAACAGGCCTACTTTGATTTGACCGAACGCGCCGTCGACGACCACGAGGAGTGGTTCACGTTCGTCTGAAAGAGAAACGTTGCGGACTGTCCTTTTTCATAGCGTTCAGTCCGTTGTGGTTCCGGATTCGGCCTCAGGCCCGTTTTTCCCCGTCATCATTCGTCTCGGTGCCGCCGTTGCTCTCGAGCAGCGTCGCGGCGAGATTCTCTTTCTCGTTCTCGCCGAATCCGGCCGAGAGAACACGTGTGAGGGCCTCCTCGACGCTCTCGTCGATTTCCTCGTAGTCATCGGGTTCGAGTTCGACGACGTACCCGGTCGTGATGTTCGGCGAGGTGGGGAGAAACAAGATGTCCCGGCCGTCTTCGGTCCGCTTGCCCGTTTTGAACGCCGTCATGCGCATCCCTTGCCAGGTTTCGACCCGAACGGGAGCCTGGAGTTCTCCGGTTCCGGTCAGGGCCGTCTCCACCCCCATTTTCGAGGCGTTGTAGACGATTCGCAAGCCCGGGAGCCGGTTGAACAATTGATCGATGTACTCCTCGATGATCGACCCGAGGGCCGTCCGCATCAGGTAGCCCACCGCAAACACGACCAAGATAAAGACTATGAGCGTGAGCAGCGCACTCGCTATCGGCCCAAGGGCCTCGGTGACCGGGGTGATCCCGGCTAACCTGGCAAACAGCCAGTAGACCACGTACAATGTGAGGAGAATGGGAAGGACGACCACCAACCCGCTCCCGAAGTCCCGTTTCCAGGTTGCCATAGACCGGACTTTGCCCGGCCACACTAAGAGGACTGTGTTTTCTCCTGGCGTGATTTGGGGGAGGCGTCGATTCGAACGGGTTTTTGTCGTTCCCCTGCCCAGCATAGGCTATGAACCTGGCCACGATCGTCGCGACGGCGATCTGGGCGATGTTGCCCGCCTACGTCCCAAATAACGCGGCGGTGCTCGGTGGGGGTGGCCGCCCGATCGACGGCGGCCGACACTGGCGTGGTGCGCGGCTCCTCGGGGACGGAAAGACGTGGCGCGGGATGGTTGTCGGCATCGGTGCGGGGATTTTCGTCGGCCTGCTCCTCGGAGCGATTCGAGGGGTGGTGAGTGGGCTCGTCGGAGTGGGGCTCCCAGCGTTTTGGCTCCGGGCACTCCTGGCCG
>CAZJZA010000308.1:0-1755 GCA_964550355.1 uncultured Halobacteriales archaeon | reverse complement strand
GGGGCTCCGTGACAGTCGAGGAAGCGGGTTGTACCTTGTGTTCGACCTGTCACGACATCTGTCCCACAGATGCACTCGAGCAGACGACGGAGACACTGGCCTTCGATCCCGGGGCCTGTGTCGGGTGTGGCCATTGTGAAACCGCTTGTCCAGAGGACGTCATGACCGTAAGCGGGCAGGTGGCGATCGGGGACGGGACGATACCCGACCGGCGGACACTCGTCGAAAAGGAGATGGTCGAGTGTACGATCTGTGGGGAGCCCTTTGCCTCGAAGGACGGTCTCGACGCCATGCGAGAACAGCTCGGGGAGGCAGCTCTCGAAACTCTCGACCTTTCGGTCTGTCCCTCCTGTCGGACCGACCGGAAAGCCGAACGAGAAATGCAACCCTCCGAGTAAACGCCCGAACTCGGTTCGACCACAATTGTTCTCAACGTGAACGCTTGAACTCGGTTCGACCATAATTGTTCTCAGCGTGAACGCCCGAACTCGTTCGACCACAGTTTCCCGCCGACTATCGCATTTCCTCGAGACGGACGAACGAGTCGTCCTTTGCCGCGATCCACTTCTCGAGGAGGGCGGTTTCGGATGTCGGAAGTGGCGAGATCGTACAGGTCCTTTTGCCACCGGCCTGGGTTGTGACGTTTGCAATAAAGATCGCATGCGCTCTCAGGGGGCTGAAATCGCGGGTCTCGGATTCAGTCGGGGGCATGGACCTCTACTTCGTTTCTGGGTTTGCTACGTGCTGCGGTACCATATGTACCAGTTCTAATTCCAAGAAGTTGGGTTTGTTCAAAGAAGTTGACCCTTCAAAGAAGTCAGATCCCTTCTGTGAAATGGGTCGCCTTCGACCGGGAATCGGGACATAAAGCCCGCCTGATTCACTCTTCGCCTTCGAGCATCCAGCCAAAGCGTTTCTCCCAGAACTCCTCGTCTCTGGGCTTTTTACTCCGGGCGTAGGTCTTTTGCTCGCGGATCTGTCGCTCTAAAACGTCGCGGGCCTCGTTTACCGCGTGGCTTGCCCCGTAGCCCTCTCCCGAGGCGATGAACAGACCCGCATCGGTGTGTAAGCGGATGCGTGCCAGCAAGAGCGGGGTTCCCCGGAGCTTCTCGTCGTGTTTGTGAAGGTGAACTTTCGCGTCCAACACGCTCATGCCGTGGTCCCGGTCGTCGAATTTCTCGATCATTTCCACGATATCCTCGTAGGTCAGATCGTCGATCAAATCGGTGCCGTATACCTGGACGGCCCGGTTTCCGCCGGCCTCCCACGTGAGCGAGTCGAGCACATCGGTCTTCGTGATGATCCCACCAGGGTGGTCGTTCTCGCTGACGATGAGCGAGGAGCAGCCGGCCTCGAACATCTCCCCGACGGCGGTGTCGAGGGTCTCCCCGGGGGAAATCGTTCTGACTGGTGCGGCCATTACGTCCCGGACCGGGAGATCGAGGAGCCGCGCGAGATCTCCCTCCCGGGCGCCAAAGCCCCCGCGCCCCGACCGCGCGGAACTGGCGGTTATCGCGCCACCGACCGAGTGATCGCCGCCCGGATCCCCGCCCTGACTCTTTTCCACCGCTCGAACTCTGAGATCGGTCACGTCATAGAGACTCAGGATTCCACGGGCCCGGTCGCCCTCGACGACCGGGAGGTGGGCGATTCGATTTTCGCGGAACACGTGGAGTGCGTCGCCGAAGGTGGCGTCCGGATCGAGGGTAACGAGGTCCCTCGACGCGGCTTCCGAGACGGTCGCGGCGTCGAGAA
>CAZJZA010000307.1:0-1765 GCA_964550355.1 uncultured Halobacteriales archaeon | reverse complement strand
CGGAGGTCGTTGGCGTCAAATTGACGGGCGAGATGCCCGAGGGTGCCACCGCGACAGACCTGGTCCTCCACGTCACCGAAAAACTCCGACAGGTGGGCGTCGTCGACCGGTTCGTCGAATTCTTCGGCCCCGGCGTCTGCGAGTTGACGGTGGCTGACCGGGCGACCATCTCGAACATGGCGCCCGAACAGGGATCGACCATCAGCATGTTCCCGGTCGATGAGGCCACACTCGATTACCTCGAACTCACGGGTCGGGACCCCGAGCACGTCGACCTCGTCGAGGCGTACCTCAAAGCCCAGGGCCTCTTCGGCGAGCAGAACCCCGAGTACACCGAGGAGGTCGAACTCGACCTCAACGTCATCGAACCCAGCCTCGCCGGGCCGAGCGAACCGGACCAGCGCATCCCGATGGGCGACATGAAAATGCACTTCCGAAACCTCGTGAAGGGTGAAGTCGATTACGACGAGGTAGACGAGACAGCCCTCGAACGCTGGGTCGACAACGGTGGCTCGGCCCCGTCCATCGAGGAGGCCGACGAACTGCCGGTCGGCGACCTCAACGAGAAGTACGAAATCGAGATGCCGAACGGCCGAACCACCGAGTTCGGCCATGGTTCCATCGCCGTCAGCGCCATCACGTCCTGTACAAACACCTCGAATCCATCCGTAATGATCGCCGCCGGGCTCCTGGCCCGGAACGCCGTCGAAGCGGGCATCGACGTCCCGCCGCACGTCAAGACCAGCCTCGCGCCCGGCAGTCAGGTCGTCACCGAGTATCTGGAGGAATCGGGGCTGCTCGAGGACCTCGAGGCGCTCGGCTACCATGTCGTCGGATACGGCTGTACGACCTGTATCGGGAACGCCGGGCCACTGCCCGACCCCGTCGAGAACCTCATCGACGAACGGGACCTCTGGGCCACGAGCGTTCTCTCTGGCAACCGCAACTTCGAGGCACGCATTCATCCGGAGATCCGCGCGAACTACCTCGCGAGCCCGCCACTGGTCGTGGCCTTCGGACTCGCCGGTCGCATTGACATCGATCTGGAGGAGGACCCGCTCGGCTACAACCCCAATGGCGAGCCGGTCTACTTAGCGGACATCTGGCCGGACCAACAGGAGATCCACGACGTCATGACGGCCAGTGTCCACCGAGAGATGTTCGCGGAGAAGTACGACGCCGTTCACGAGGGCGACGACCACTGGGAGGCCCTCGACGCGCCGACTGGTGAGGTCTACGAGTGGGACAAGGAATCCACCTACATCCGCGAACCGCCGTTTTTCAAAGACTTCCCGCTCGAGAAACCCGGGGTCGAGAATGTCGAGGACGCCCGCTGTCTCATGACTCTCGGGGACACGGTCACGACCGATCACATCAGTCCCGCCGGACCGTTCGGGCCCGATCTCCCTGCCGGCCAGTGGCTCATGGACCACGGCGTCGAGCCCGCCGACTTCAACACGTACGGTTCGCGCCGGGGCAACCACGAAGTGATGATGCGGGGGACCTTCGCGAACGTCCGCATCGAGAACGAGATGCTGGACGGGAAAGAGGGGGGGTATACCATCCACCATCCCACGGACGAGGAGACGACGGTCTTCGAAGCCAGCGAGCGGTATCGCGAGGCCAAGACCCCGCTCGTCGTGATGGCCGGTGTGGAGTTCGGGACCGGGTCGAGCCGCGACTGGGCGGCCAAGGGGACCGACCTCCTGGGCATCCGGGCGACGATCGCCGAGAGTTACGAGCGCATCTACCGGGACAACCTCAT
>CAZJZA010000306.1:0-1772 GCA_964550355.1 uncultured Halobacteriales archaeon | reverse complement strand
GACACGGACCCGCTCTCCCAACCCGAGGTCCGTGAGCGCCTGGTTGGCCTCGCGAGCGGCATCCTCGACCGGTTCAGTGGCCCGGTCGGGGTCACTTACCAGTAAAACCCCATCGGCTCCCAGCGCGACCGCGTAAATCGCCGCCACGTCCGGCACCGAAAGTGCGTTTGGCACCTCGATGGGGACCATCGCGGGCATCGCCCGGGAGGTCAACGCGGCGTTAAATGCGGGGGCGATCGCCTCGCTGACGAACGCCACCCCGAACGGCGTCGAATCGGCCCCCCAGGGGAACCGGGAGCCAGTGGCTGCTTTGGCCATCGGTTCCAGTGCGGCCTCGACGATTCCGGCCGTCGTCTCGACATCGTAGACTCGGGTGGGTTCGATAGACGCGGTCGGACAGACCGACACGCATGTCCCACACGCCACACAGCGGTCGGGCTCGATCGAAACCCCGCCGTCGTGGGCCAGGGAAATCGAGATGGCGTCGTTGGGACAGGCCGACTCGCAGGCCGAACACCCCTCGTTTCCGACCGTCCCGACCGCACAGGTCTCGGGCTCGACCGTCACTTCGGGTCGGGCCCGCATCCGGGCCGCACGACGGACGGCTCCCGTGGCGCCAGTGCGGATTCCGTGGACCCATCGGTCACTGATGAGCCGACCGCCGTAGTTCGGCCAGACCACTTGTGTCGCGGAGAGTCGCTCACTGATCGGCTCGTCTGCCGGTCTGATCGCTTCTTCCGGACAGACCTCCGGTTCGACTGACTCACCGGTGACCTGCACCGGCACGGCGGTCGTCTCCTCGGGGTACCGACGGAGACAGCGACCACATTCGGTACAGGCCTCGGTCACCCGCCGTTCGACCGCAACCTCGTAGCCGCCGTCCTGGCGCTCTAACCCCGTCGCGATCCCGGAACGAACGGTGACCGCCTCCGGGAGACTGATATCTCGAAGGTCCACGCCGTCGGTGAGGAGGGTCACGTCGGTCGAGCCAGCCAGATCACGAGCCACGAGGGGATCACCGATGACGACGACGTGCTCATCGACCGGTGTCGGGTCGGCGGGGAAATCCCGCTGGGCTTCCATGCCTGCCAACGCGGCGTTCGCCGACCCGGCGACGATCGCGGTCGCCGTGTCCTCGTCCTGGGATTCGCCGATAAACGGGCTGACACGATCGGTGAGATAGCCCGCCTCTCGGAGACCCTGCTGGAGTTCCGCGACAGCCGGATCTCGCCCGGCCACGAAGAGAACGCGGTCCGTGTTGGCGGCCTCGATCTGGTCGGCGATCTCCTCCTGATGGGCACCGATGGCGCTCGTAATGACTGCCTCCTCGACAGCAAGAGACGCGGCGACGGCATCGCGATCGATTCCAGCCGTGCCCCGACAATCACTGACGATCGCGATCGTCATTGGCGCACACCGTGTCTTCCGGCATCGAAAACGATCAGGCCGGCGACCATGTCGGCGATTGCTTCGTAGAACGGTTCCTCGGTGGTCTCCTTGATGTCGTCGGCCAAATCGGCGAACCAGTCCCCGTGTGCTTCGAGAAAGATCCGCTTGCGGTCCGAGTTCTCGAGGGTGAGTTCCCGCAAGGCCGCAAGTTCAACGGCAGCGTGATCGGCCTCCTCTTTGAGATCCGGTGCCGGGGCGATCCCGAGTTGCTTGAACGTTTCCGTGACCGCCGCCAGGGGCTCGCCGAGGTAGTCCCCGGCGTAGTAGGACTCGTGGATCTGCAGTTTCGGCCGGGGACCGACGAAGAGCCGGGTGAACGCCGT
>CAZJZA010000305.1:0-1801 GCA_964550355.1 uncultured Halobacteriales archaeon | reverse complement strand
GACTCGAAACCCGCGATTTTGTCCGGGTCGTACCCGTTCGAAATGACGGTCGTCGGGGTGTCGGTGTACGTCTCGATAATCCGTTCGTTGTAGGCGGAAGGACAGATCAAGTGATCGCCGAGATCGTACGCGTATTCGAGATACGGCTTGAGCGGCCTGGAGAGCAGATCGGAAAAAGCGAAACTGCCCGCGAAGTCTTCTGCGGTCTGGTGGGTGTGAATAAGGACCGGGATACCAGCTGATCGGGCTCGTTTGGCTGCAAGGACGGATCGTGGCCCCATGTTGTTTAAATGCAACAGGTCGGCGGAGGGGTCGGGAGTTCTCGTGTACTCGATGCCGGATCGTTCGAGGATTTTGCGCTGGTTGTGGACCGACTGTTTGTGGCCCCCCGTGATGTACTGCTCCCATTCGAAGTAATGACTCACCTTCATCGTCTGATATCGGCAACCTGCATGTGCGTTCCAGGCGAGCGTCCAATAAATATCCACCACTCTTGGCGTCGGAATTCGCACAATTCGAACGCGACACGTTCTTGCCGGACCGCCTCGACTTTCGAGTATGTCTATTCCGGCAGAGCGCATCGAGCGACTGGCGGATCTCGCCCGCGAAGCCGCCAGGGCTGGGCGAATGGCCCGGGCACGGCGCTACGTCCGGTTGGCTCGGCGAATTGCCGAGCGAAACCGATTGTCATTGCCAAATCGTCTCGATCGGTTCACGTGTGATTCGTGTGACTCCTATCTCATACCGGGCCGGAACGCCAGGATTCGAACCAAATCAGGGCACGTCGTCGTCACATGCTCCTGTGGCGCCCACGACCGGTATCCATACCAATCGTGATCTGCCCTTCCCGAGGGATGAATTCCCGCTCGCTGGGTATGGTCTTCTGTTCCCTACGTATGCCATCCCGCTTGCTACGTACAGTCTTCCGCTCACTGCGTATCATTACCAGAACCAAGAGACACTTTCATTCTTTAGATCCACGACTGTCCATGAGTGTGTCGCCTCGGGCCGAACCTATCGAGCGCTACCTATTCGGAGAGCAAACTTTGACGTAGCAGCCTCCAATTGGTTTAGGTAGTATGAGTGAAGATTACCGTGCCAAAGCCCAATCTATCGACGTTACAGTTTGGGTCGGCAAGTCGGGGATCGAGTCGGTCAGCGAGGAACTTGACGACCAACTCTCGGATCGCGAACTCGTCAAAGTGAAGTTCCTCCGTTCGGCCCGAGGCGAAGCAGAAACAGAGGAAGTGGCCGCCGATCTCGCCGAACTGGTCGATGCGGAGCTCATCGAAACACGCGGAAATACGGGTGTCTATCATCGATGACACTACTGGGCCAAATGGCTCTGGGCCCGATCGGAGATCTCCTCGACGGCTTTGGCGTCCCGCTCGCCGGATTCATCGGATCTACGATCACGTTTGTGGTCGTTTTCGCCGTGATTTACTATGGCGGCAAAGCCGTTCTCAACCCGATACTTACCCGTGAGATGGATCGTCGCAAACTCGACGAACATGCGAAAAAACCGATTCGACGTCTCACGGCCGCAACTCTCCTCTTCATCGCAGTCGCAAGCGCCTTCGGGGCGGCCGGGTTCACCGGTTTTCTCCAGTCCCTGGCAACGATCGCCGCGGCCGGGACACTCGCCATCGGGTTTGCACTTCAGGACGTGATCAAGAATTTCGTCGCTGGCGTCTTCATTTACACCGATCGCCCCTTCCGAATCGGCGATTGGATCGAATGGGGTGATCACTCCGGAGTCGTCGAGGGCATCTCCCTTCGGGGGACCCGCGTGCGGACGTTC
>CAZJZA010000304.1:0-1803 GCA_964550355.1 uncultured Halobacteriales archaeon | reverse complement strand
CGAAAGGGCTTACCGGGTGCTTCTCCAACCGTCACTCCGACCGAGGGTAGCCAAGCGGTCTCTGGCGGTGGGCTTAAGACCCGCTCTCGCAGGAGTCCATGGGTTCGAATCCCATCCCTCGCATCCCACTTTTTCCGAGCGGGTGCTTTGCAGCCCCACTCACGGCGGCATCGCCGCCGTTCGTGTGCTCCGAGGGATCTGCGATCCCTCGCGACTCGCAAAAACTTGGGGGAAAACCCGCTTGCGGCTGTCGAAGTTCGTGCAGTGGGACGAGTCCGAATCAACGAGTCGAGCCAGTAGTGAAACCACCAGCAACGGCATAAATGGGTTATACTCATAAGGTCCGTGCGGATACTGTCACGGTCCTTCTATCCATTCGGATGGGCATCGAAATTGCACCGGCGAGCGGGCCAACGTAACTGAATTCACGTTCGACCGCTCCCCCGATGCCACCCAACCATTTCGATACCCGTCGATTCGAGGAACCCGGGGTGAGGTCACTCACCCGGTTCATTGCACCTTCGAACGAGACCAATAATGTCACGAAAAGATCATAACCCGAACCACCCCAGTATCGACCAGTCGGATCGCACCATTCCCCGGAACCTCCGTCAGACGGGTGACGCGGACGTCGACCTGTTGCTCTCGCCCCGGATCCGAAAATCGCCGTTCTGGCACCTCTCCGTCGAGGAGGGGGCCTGGATGGGAACGGTATACAACAACATGTACCACCCTCGCGGGTACATCGATCCCGAGGAGGGAGGGTTGGAAGCCGAGTACGACCTGCTGGTCAACGATGTCGTCCTCTTCGACGTTGCCGTCGAACGCCAGATTCGCGTCGCGGGGCCGGATGCAGAGGCCTTTGCCAACTACGTCATCACGCGAGACGCGACCGAGATCGAGACTAAGCGTGGCAAGTACGCCATCTGCTGCAACCAGGACGGCGGGATCCTCAACGACTTCATCCTGTTGCGGCCCGAGGACGACGAGTTCTGGTTCTCCATCGCTGACTCGGACCTGATGCAGTGGTTGCAGGGAGTCGCAGTCGGTACCGACTTCGAGGTGGATGTCGACGAGATCGACGTCTCGCCGATGCAGATCCAGGGCCCCAAGTCCCTCGACGTGATGGAGTCGCTCATCGGTGACGAGGCCGGAGAGATCCCGTACTACGGATTGTTGGAAACGACCGTCAACGATGTCCCGGTGTTGGTGAGCCAAACCGGGTATTCCGGAGAGGAAGGATTCGAGATATTCGTCCGCGAGGCGACGAAGAACGCCGAAGCAGTGTGGAATCCGGTACTCGAAACGGTCAAAGCCCACGGCGGTGCCGCGACGGCGGTATCCCATTCTCGCCGTATCGCTGCCGGAATCCTGTCGTGGGGACAGGATATGGACTACGAGACGTCGCCGTTCCAGGTCAACCTCGGGTATCAGATTCCCGATGACAAGGACGCAGAGTACGTCGGCAAAGCTGAACTCGAACGCCAGCAGAAAATCATCGAAAACGGCGGGTTCCCGTTCGAGCACAAAATGGTGGGACTGAAGATCGCCGGGGAACCGATCAAGGACTGGGCCTCGGACTTCTGGCTCATCTCGGACCCGGAAACCGGCGAGGAATGTGGCTATCTGACCTCGGCGTGGTGGAATCCGGAACTCGAGACCAATATCGGCCTCGGATTCGTGCCAGCAGAAACGCTGCAGGCCGCGACCGACGTGCCGCTCAACGACGCGATATACGACACGGACCTCGACGTCGAGTTTGCCGTCCACCTCCCGGATGAGTACGCGGCGGAGCCAGGCGAA
>CAZJZA010000303.1:0-1825 GCA_964550355.1 uncultured Halobacteriales archaeon | reverse complement strand
GACGGCCGAAGACGACGAGACCTATTCGGCCGATTGGCCCGTCCAGGACGCCACGACCGACGTTGCGAGCAACGAGGCACTTCTGGACGCGGCCCTCGATGCGGATCTCGACGTTCCATGGCTGTGCGGGCATGGGGTTTGTGGTGAGTGCACTTCCGAGGTTCCCGGGGACGGGTCCGAATTCGTGGATCTCGAGGGGAACCAGTACCTCAGCGACGAACAGATCGCGGAGGGCTACGTTCTGACCTGTGTCGGCTACCCGAAACAGGACTTCGAGATCACCACCGGCGTGAAAGACGAGGCCGACGCGGTCTGATCGCTTGACTGGCGGTTCCCGCTTTTATCGGCGCTTTTCGCGGTTCGAACTCGCAATTGGGAAGATCTGGCTACCGAGTTTCAGTTGTTCGGTGCTCAGAATCCGAGGTGGAGATGATCTGAATACGGTGGGTTCTGGCGTGTCAACGACTCGCTCCCCTTTAAAAAGATCTGCAAAATTAACGACCACCCCTATGCCCGCCAGTACGGTACCCACCCGTATGGATCCGAACGTCTTGTCGAGACACTCGAGCACAGCTCGTCCCGGGTGTGTGCCGACGACCGTGGAGGGATATCGATGGTAAACCCGCTTTTGCCCTCGGAGTTCTGGGGAATCGCGATCGGCGTGTATCTATTCTTGGGCGGTCTGGCTGGCGGCGCCTACGTGGCCGGGGCCGTCGCGGACCTGCTAAGCACGAGACAGCCGGAACGGCAGGACTCCTACTTCAAAACGGCGCGATGGAGTATGGTGATCGCGGTCCTCGCGATCTCTATTGGCGGGATTCTGTTGCTCTCCCATCTCGGGGAACCGCTCAACGTCCTCAAATTCTGGCTGTTCACGAACAGCCAGTCCTGGATGACCATTGGGATTTGGGTAATTATTCTGTTCACGCTCCTGGCCGCACTGCAGGCCCTCTGGCTCGGTTTTGGCCGGGAAAACGGTTTTCCGGTGAATATCGGCCCGATCGACTGGCTTGCAAAAATCACCCGTCCACGAGAGGGTATTCGTCGGGCCATTACCGCCTTTGGCATCCTCGTTGGCGTGCTACTAGCCGTTTACACCGCCTTGCTGATCAGCGCGACGGGCGACGTGGTCCCGCTCTGGAACGAGACGTGGCTGCCGCTTCTGTTCCTCACCAGCAGCCTCTCGATCGGCATCGCAGCGGTCTTTGGGCTGACCGTGGTGACACAGGGATTCCTCGACACCGGCGTGCAGGAGTTCAGCATCGCCGATGACGTGATCATCCTCGCGGAACTGGGGGTCCTGGCTATTTTGATGTGGACGCTCAAAAACGGCGGACCGACGGCCGTCGAAACCTTCCAGTACATCATGAACGACGGCTGGCTGCTTTTCTGGGGCGGCGTGGTCGGTATCGGGATGGTTGTCCCCTTGACCCTTTCCGGGATCCTGCTCGGGATCGAGGGGCGCTGTGATCTGCATAAAAACACGTTCATGTGCCGCCGGGCGACGAACATCTGTGCCCTGAAATTCGGGCTGGTCGTGTTCGGCGGGTTGATGCTCCGGCTTACGATCATTCTCGGCGCACTGAGTGTCCCGATTATTGGAGCGTGATCAACCATGAGTGATACAATCAATACCGACGACATCGACGAGGTGGCCGATCACATCCTGGCGGATGTGGACGTCGACAACGCACTGGGCAAACAGATGGCCAAGGACGCCAGGCGTGTCTCGAAGGGAACCCTGTCCCGCGCCGAGTTCGAGGAGCGCTACGCCGAGGACGTTCGCGAGGAGTTCGCTACGGACCTGACTCGCGGGACCGCCGGA
>CAZJZA010000302.1:0-1902 GCA_964550355.1 uncultured Halobacteriales archaeon | reverse complement strand
AGGCCAGTGAGGACGTCTGTGAGCCCCGAAATCGCGTTGATCCCGGCTTCCGGGTCGGCCGCGTGCGCGCCTTTCCCGTACAGGCTAACCGTCCCCTGGAACCGGCCCCGGGCAGCGATACAGACGTCGAGGCCCGTGGGCTCGCCGACGATGAATCCGTCAGCACTCAGATCCAGGGCCGCAGCCCCGGTCGATGCGCGTTCCTCGTCCGGGGTGATAGCGAGCGTGATTCGACCGTCCGAGGGCTCCACCCGAAAGAATGCAGCCAGCATCGCCGCGAGCGGCCCTTTGGCGTCACAGGACCCTCGTCCCCTGATTTCCTCGTCGGTCCGTTCGAGAGGGTGATGTGGCGGAACGGTGTCGATGTGGGTGTTGAGCACGATCCGGGGTGATCCCGTTCCCTTCTCGACGATGACGTTCCCGGCATCGTCGACCGACGGTTCGTATCCTCTCCTTTGGAGCGTCTCGAGGAGTAACGAGCGCATCTCCTCGACAGATTCGTGACTGGGCGTCTCGACGGCCGATTCGAGAAAGCCGATGGGGTCGAAACTCATTCTACGTCGCCCTGTTCGAAATCCATGGTACTCTCCGCTTCGAAGACCGTCGGACCGGAGAGGGTCGCCGGGCCGTCCTCAGGAATTGTCACCGTGAGTGTTCCCCCGGGTGGGGTCACCTCGATGGGGTGACCCGACTCGACAAGTCCGAGTTCGGTTGCCACGGCACCGATCGCCACGGCGCCGGTCCCACAGGATTGGGTCTCGCCCTCCACGCCTCGTTCGTAGGTCCGCTGTCGGAACGCGTTTTCACCCGTCTTTTCGGCGACGGTCACGTTGGTTCCCTCCGGAAACCGATCCGCATAGCGGATGGGTTGAGCCGCGGCTTCGAGATCCAGGTCATCGACCGAATGGAGAAACGCCACGGCGTGGGGAACGCCGGTGTTAACCGCCGAGATTGGCATACCCTCGAACGGCTCTTCGACCATCGGCTCGTCGGCTTCGACGGGGACCCGATCCGGATCGAACGTGGGGTCGCCCATCTCGACGGTCACGTGGGATTCGTCCTCGATTCGTGTGCGGCGCGGGCCCGCCGGCGTTTCGAGGATGAATGCATCATTCCCCGTTCGCTCGTGTGCCCATCTGGCCGCTACCCGGGCGCCGTTCCCGCACATCTCGGCCGTGCTCCCGTCCGGCTGAAAGAGCCGAAACCTGACTCGGCCCGGCTCCCGTTCGGCATTGAGGGAGAGGACGAGCACCCCGTCGATTCCGAGCGTTTCACAGAGGGAGATCGCAAACTCCGAGCGGCCCGATTCGAGCGTGGCTGCTTCGACGACGGCGAAGGCGTTCCCGGTTCCGTGATAGTGTCGGTAGGGTATCTCAGTCATCTGTGTGTTCGGGTTCGGTGATATCTGTGAGTTGTTCGCGACGGCGTATCTCTCTGGTGGTCGTCCCATCGAAGGCGACGACCGGAGGCCGTGGCCGCGAGTTGAACTGGCTCGCCATCTCGATGCCGTAGGCACCGGTCACCCCGATTGCGAGAAGATCCCCTCCTTCGGGCATTGGGAGATTTCGATCTCTGGCGAGCACGTCCGTACTCTCGCAGATCGGACCGACGACGGAGACTGTTTCCTCCGTGCGGTTCGCTGTTTCCTCGAGGTTGGCGATGGGGTGATACGCGCCGTAGAGCGCGGGCCGGAGCAGATCGGTCATCCCGGCATCGACGCCCGCGAGAACCCCTTCACCGGCCGGCTTGACGGTATTAACTCGGGTCAAGAGGACGCCAGCGTCCGCGACGAGGTACCGTCCCGGTTCGACACGGAGCGTCGCGGAGACGTCTTCGAGCACCGCTCTCGTTGAATTGGCGATGGCATCGAGATCCAGTGGTTCCTGTTCGGGACGGTAGGGG
>CAZJZA010000301.1:0-1932 GCA_964550355.1 uncultured Halobacteriales archaeon | reverse complement strand
CGAACTTGATTTCCTCTTCAACAACGCTGGCGTCATGGGAATCCCCCGAAGTGAGACCGATGACGGCTTCGAAACCCAGTTTGGCGTCAACCACCTCGGACACTTTGCCCTCACCGCTCAGCTGCTTCACATTCTTCGTGAAACGAGGGGTGAGAGTCGAATCATTACCCAAAGCAGCGGGATGCACGAACGCGGTGTCCTCGACTTCGACGATCTCCACTCTCAGTCGTCTTATGACCGGTGGAAGGCGTACGCACAGAGCAAACTTGCAAACGTGCTATTTGCATTCGAACTCCAGCGCCGACTCGATCGGGCGGGAATCGAGGGCGTCAGAAGTGTGGCGACTCACCCCGGATACGCGGATACCAACCTCCAGCAGCGCGGCCCGAAACAGGACGGCTCGCGGGTACGTCTCTGGTTGATGAAACTCGCCAACACCCTGTTCGCCCAATCAGCCAGGGTCGGAGCGTGGCCAATGCTGTATGCGGCTACCGAATCGTCGATCGATGGCGGTGAGTACGTCGGTCCGACTGGATTGTTGAACATGCGCGGAGTTCCGGGAATCCAATCCGCCAGTGTCCGATCGTCTAATGAAGCGTTGGCCGAGCGATTATGGCACGTATCGGAGTCACTGACCGGTGTGGAATTCGAACTCGAATAACTTCAACCTCACTGAATGCGAGGCGAAACTGATCTCGAATCCATCGAAACCGGTTTCACTTCGAATTTTCTTCGGACCTCTGTTGTTTTTTCAGTATCTTTGAGGCGATATCTTCGACGTGCTGTCGATGGGAAGCGGATAATTGAGCATTTTGAGCGGCTTCGAGTTGGCCGTTGACGATCGCATTTTGCTGTGGTCCCCATGTCTCCGGTGGTTCGGATTTGATATACTCGACCCAGGTTTTGATAGCCTCAATTCGAGGCTCTCGATTGTCATTCTGACGCTCATCGTTCCGCTCAGTGCTGTTTGACTTGTTCATAGGCATCTACTACCCCAAGTTTACTAACCCATTTTTCGAGTTCCTCGAAGCGAAGGGTATCTTCGAACAGTGTGTAAAAATGAACTGCATCTTCGATATCCGTCCGAGCGCCCAGATAGAGTTTGTATGCGATCTGCAGTTCCAATGGCCCGATCGGGATCGTGTTATTGCCGACATTCGCATTGATCGAATTCGCAATTGAAGCATGATCAAATTCATCGCGGGCGAATTTTACTTCGAGATGGGGGGTAATTTGATTCTCGGGAGCTATCCAAATGTTGTCCCCATTTTGTAGTGAGTCAAACATAGACGAAAGTGGCATTGCTGGACCCCAGTATCCCTCCTCCTCGAGTGTCGAGACGAGATCCTTGGTCGTGGACTCATCGATCTCTTCGATGAGAACGTCCACATCTTCGGTCGATCGGGCGCGTCCCGAAAGAATTGAGACATAGCCCGCGACATAGGCGTGTTTGATAGCAAACCGATCGAGGATACCTGAGAACGCGATCGCTAGTTCGTCGAGCTGATTTGGCTCCCGGCCAACGAGAAGTGTCGAATCTCTCAGTTCAATCCCGCCCATATATGATCACGGAGGGTGAGCGGCATTAAATCTCGGGAACCGTTGAACGCAAGATCTACCGCTCCACCACTTACGAGAGGCATCACAGATCGGTCTTTGGCAAGCAATAAGAGACTGCACGGATTTAGCGGGTATATGCGACGATCCGAACTCTTCGTGCCGACCTCGAAAGAGGCCGAATCGAGTGCCCAGGTCCGGAGTGCCGAACTCGCCCTCCGAAGTGGGCTCGTCGACCACGCCGGGGCCGGTATTTTCAGCTACTCGCCCACCGGCGAGCGGGTGCGGAACAATATCTCCAACGTGGTCCGAGGACACATGAACGAAATTGGTTACCAGGAAGTCTCCAAGCCGGGCTTGCAGTACGCCGACATC
>CAZJZA010000300.1:0-1962 GCA_964550355.1 uncultured Halobacteriales archaeon | reverse complement strand
TGTCGTGCCACAGACGGCACACGAGACCAGAGAGGAAGCCTTCTCGAAGACGGTCTGTTCGTTCTCACAGTCCGGACACTCGACGCGGAGGAAGTTTCCTGTCATCGAGATCACTCCGTAAGTTCGAGCTTTCCGGCTCGCCATCCTTCCCGAAGGTGTGCTTTCCCACAGTCGCCACAGCGGTATTTCAGATTCGTCTTCTTCGTGGGTTTGTCCCCTCCTGGCACCTTCGAAAACTTGCCGGCGTTTCCGATGGTGGACTTACCCCGCTTTTCCTGGCGGTCGGCCCACTTCATGCCGGTCTCCCGGCCGCGGCGGACTTTTTCGACCTCGTGTTCGGTATGAGCGTCACAATGCGGACAGTACGTATTGATTCGGCGTGGCATCTGCATGGAAATCAATCCTGTTGCAGTCAGGTTGGTGAGGGGGAGTTAAAACGCGTTTGGTTCGCCGTCTGGGTATGAGTCCCCAAATCCGCCGCCCTCGTCGGTACGAGCTTATCTTCGAAATGTTTGGTACGAGCCGATCTTCGAAACGTTTACTCCACGGTCCATCGAACCGGCATGTATGAAGCGGCTCATCATCCACGGAGACCCGGGCGTGCGCAAGGACGGCATCGTCGAGGTCGACGGCAGGGAGTACACGCTATTCCAGGTCACCCGTAATGGTGACTGGCATGGGCCGGATCGGGTCCAACTTTGGTGTATCGCCGGCCAACCCGACGAGCAAGAAGACTTCGAGAAGCAGAAATACATCCCCCATTTCCTCGAAGTGGAGGCCGTAGAGGCCGAGGAAGTCGACGTCAAAAAGCGGGCCGGCGAACTGGCAGTCTGAGTTTTCCCCGATTTTCCGCCGTCGGTATTTCTCATTTGACCTGATAGATCGTCACGTCAGCGTCACTGTACGCTATCGTTATCCCCGGTTCGGCCGCGAAATCGGGGAGATCGTATCGCTCTCGCTCGATCGGTCCGACGTAGATGTAGGTCACGTCGTATCTGTCCAACAGTGCCATTCGCGATCTCGCTTCTGTCGTCTCGAAGATGATCTCGACGTCGCGGACACGATCCCAGTAGGCCTCCGATCCTCGATAACCGACTTCGTGGGACCAGCCGGCGACGGTCGGAATCCCTGTCATACTCGACGGTGCGTTGGCCCACTGGTAGATATCCGTTCCCGGCGCGGAGACCATGGTGGGCTGTCCACTTCGATTTGCCACCCACTGGATCGCCTCTGCTTCATCCGGGTGGTCCGTCTCGATATACGCGTGGGCGTCGAGGGTCGGTTCGGTCGGCCCGCTTCCAATGGCCCAGATTGTCCCGAAAACGGGATATATCGCGAGGGAGATGACCGCGAGAACGAGCAGGACCGTGGCAATGCGCTGGGTTCGCGTCGGTCGGCCCGTTGTCTTCGTTTTTGTCGTTGATTTTTTCGAGCCGGGGGAAAGAACCCACGATCGGGCTACCTGATGCCACTTTCTGTAGGTTTCAGCGAGAGCCGGGCCAGGCCCGGAAGGACCGATAAGCCAGGCGGCCATCGCCCCGGCCGCGACCGACCAGAGCGCCCAGACCTGGGCAGCGATTTTGAAGACGGTGTTCATTCGACCCGGCCCGGCATCTTCGATGACGTAGACGAACTCGATGAGTAACAGGAGACCAAGGGACCCAATCAGCAGAACGGTCTCGAAAGAGAGATCTTCCCGGGTTCTGAGCAGGTACCAGCCCCCGATGAGGAGTGGTAGAAAGAGTGCGAGTGCCGTTGCCCGGACGAACGCGGTAGCCACGAGGAGAACTGCCAGGATTAAAGCGACCGCCCACCAGTTCTGGCGGCGGGATCGAGCGGCGAGGTAGGCTGCGCTTATTCCGAGAAAGGCACCGTAAACCAGCAGCAATCCGCCCAAATTGCTTCGCGGCGTCGGAAGGATACTGATTGACCGGCCACCCACCGCGCCTGTGAGAAATGGGT
>CAZJZA010000299.1:0-1963 GCA_964550355.1 uncultured Halobacteriales archaeon | reverse complement strand
GTCGGTCCGACTCTATTGGTCGGTGGGACTCCATTGGCCGATCCGACTTCATTGGTCGGTCCGAGTTCATTGGTCGGTCCGACTTCATTGGCCGGTGTGACCCCAATTCTCGTTCGCATACAGCCAACTGTGGTTTGTTTCGCCGATAAGGTACTGTCTATCTATCTAGAGGCGGCCGTAATTTCCCATCTAGCTACATGGAAAAACGTCCCCACGTGAAGGTGAGCCGGAATCAGATCACCACACCGATCTTACGCAAAATTCGAGGCGAAAGCCTCGCCCTTTAGGGCGGGGAGGATGTCAATCTTGATCAGTCGTTTTGATCGACTGCACCCGGTTCAAATAGCACGTCCGCGATCTTTAGTTGGGCGTGTCGCAAGTGATGATTCACCGTCGAACCGGCGATGTCGAGCTCCTCGGCAATATCCTCGATCGTACTCCGTCGGGGCCATTCGAAGTACCCCGCAAAATACGCCGATTTGAAGACTTCGAACTGCCGCTCCGTGAGGATCTCTCTGATCGACTCGCCCGTTTCAGCACCGAGGACAGCCTGTCGCTCTTGTTCGGTTTTCGCCACGAAATCGACGGTATCGTCCGCCGATTGAACAAACCCAACGGTCGTCTCGATGTCCGCATTATGTGGCACTTCGAGCGTGTACGTCCCACTCCCTTCATCGAGATCGATTCCCTGGAGCCGGGCTTGTCGGTGATAGAACGCGGAGACGACTGATTTCTCACCAAACGAGACTTTGACCCGATACGGTTCGGATTCCGTCGCAATTTGCGTGGCGCCGATGATTCCTGGTTCGGTCCTGACCAAATCCAGGAATGACGTTGGGTCGGCCCCCTTCAGTTGCAAGTATGCATCGAGGGTGTCTCGCTTCGTTCCGGAAACGACACCGTCCAACCAGACGTGACACCCGAGTTCTTCTGCTGAGTGGACCAACGGAAACTCCGATCCAGTGACGTCGAAGGTGAGTTCGACGACCGTGTCCGCAAACAGGAGTTTTTTGTCCGTAATGGCGTCGATCGAGAAGCCGATCGTCTTCCCAAGCGTTCGAAGTCCCGACTGTTCCCGTTCGGTAAAGGCATATTCACGTCGGGTGCCCACGACGAGGACCCCGAAGACCGTTTCTCGATGTGTGAGCGGTATGGCAGCGACATCGTGTTCGCCAGCTGCCAAACCGGATTCCGCTCCTTCGAAGGCCGTCCCGGAAACGGATTTTACCACCTGAAGCTGGCCACTCTCGAACGCGGCGCTGATGCTATCGTAAAGCGGGTGGGACGCCTCGATGGTGATTGATTCTCCAATCCGGGACCGATCCGAGGCGGTCCGAACAGTAAGCTGGGGGCCACCCGCCTGCTGAGCGGCAATCCACCCCGAATCGTACAATCCCGAATCGACGAGCGAGGAACAGAGAGTCGTCTCGATTCGCTCCTGATTCGAGGATTCGACGAGTTCCTGCGTAATCGCCAGGACGAGATCCGTAATCCTGTTGAGCGATTCGAGTTCGTCGCGCTGTTGGCGCAATGTCCGTTCGCGCTCCTTGCGCTCGGTAATGTCCTTTATGACGATCATCACGCCTTCAAGGGTTTCCTCGCCCCCGGGGACGGCGGCCACCGAGAGACTCACGTCGACGCGTTCTCCGGACTTCGTCTCCCACTGCTTCTCGACGCCGGAGATCGGTCCCTCGACGATGGCCACGGAGAGCAAATCGCGAAACGATGCCCGCTCCGATTCGGGAATCGCCGGATTCGTCGATCCCTCGACAGTGGCTGCTTGCCAGCCGAATATTTCCTCCGCCGCAGGATTCCACCGTTTGATTTGTCCTTTCGGGCCGGTGATAAGGATCCCGGCCGGGGAGGCCTGGATGAGGGCTTCCAACTTTTCCGTCGTGGTTCTAAGTTCCTCGATGTAGGCCGGCAGATCGGTCTTCATTTTATCAAGTGAACGTCCCAGTTC
>CAZJZA010000298.1:0-1978 GCA_964550355.1 uncultured Halobacteriales archaeon | reverse complement strand
GAAAGGCAAAGCCACCGTGTTGACGGTCGACCCGCCGACGGTGGACGAGGAGCCCATCGGGCCCTTCCGGTCGATCGCCGACGTCTTTCTCGAGTTACAAATGGCCGAAGTCGGAAACGACGTCAGGCGGTCGATTCAGGTCCGTCGCTTTGCGGGAATGGGCGAACAGGTCGGGCACTCCGTGGGCATATCGGTCAGATGGGGGACGGGGATCGACATCGAAAGCCGGAGTGTGGCCTAAGACACATGGCAGATCACGGAACCCGGGAACTCGGACACGAACTGCGCGAGGCTGCAAGCAGACATCCACACTTGCGGGAGTACCTCCAGCGGTTCAAACAATTCACGGGAGAGTTCCCGGAGTTCATCCAAGAGCCCTCCGGCGATTGGGAGGCCCGAAAGCCGAACGTTATCTACAACGTCGGGGGGCCGATTTTCTGTCATATCTACGGGGACATCGGAAAAGACACGAAATATCACACCATCGAGCCGGAACTCTCGGGTCCCGAACAGGCCGTCTTCGATACCGTTCGGGATCGAATCCTCGAAAAGTCGGTCAGACACCCGGCCCCAGAGGCCGAAGCCGAGTATACAGACCGGATCGAAGAGTTACTCGAAGATACCGTCCGAATCGGAGAGACCAGTGGTAAAGGACTATTGAGTCGCGTCCAGTCGGTTGCCCCGGACCGGCTTCGCCGGGATTCGCGGGGACAGACCCCCTTCGCCGCCGACGCCGAAGCCAACTTTCCCACCGAACTGTTCGGAAAGGCGAAAACGAAAGCCGGGCGACCGGGCGAAATCATCCAGGAGGGGATCGAGCGAGCGGTCGGATACGGGCAGATTCCCGTCTCCGAAACCACCTACAATACAATGCGGTATCGGCTGAACCGCGATATCGTGGGGCTCGGTCCGCTGGAGCCGGTCATGCGTGATACGTACAACGAGGACATCCACGTCATCGGTCCAAGTCAAACCTACGTCGATCACGGCACCTACGGCCTGCTTCCAACGACTGTCGACTTCGGCGAGCCAGAAGAGTTCGATAACTGGCTCCGGAATATCGGCGAACGAATGGGTGATCCGGTCTCCGATTCGGACCCGATCGTCGACTCCACACTCCCGGATGGCTCCCGGATCAACATCATTTACTCGAGTGACGTGAGTCTCAAAGGTCCTTCGCTCACCATTCGACAGGGCGATGACGTCCCGCTCTCGGTGGGGCAGATCACCAAATGGGGCACCCTCTCACCGGAACTTGCGGCCTACCTCTGGTTATGTCTGGAGAACGAACAGACCGTCTTCGTCGTCGGTGAAACGGCCTCGGGGAAAACGACGACGCTCAACTCGATCATGTCGTTCATTCCCCGAGATTCGAAAATTTACACCGCAGAGGACACCGCCGAGGTGCTCCCGCCCCACGACACCTGGCAACAATTACTTACGCGGGAGGGACAGGGAGAGAACAGCGCGGACGTGGACATGTTCGACCTCGTCGCGGCCGCTCTTCGCTCCCGGCCAGACTACATCGTCGTTGGCGAGGTTCGGGGGGCGGAGGGCCGAATGGCCTTCCAGGCCGCCCAGACCGGCCACCCGGTCATGCTGACCTTCCACGCGAGCGATATCGTCTCGATGATCCAGCGGTTCACTGGCGAACCGATCAACGTCCCAGAGACGTTCATGGACAACGCAGACGTGGCGCTCTTCCAGAACCGGGTGAAACAGGGCGATGACGTCCTCAGACGGGTCACGAGCGTCCAGGAGATCGAGGGATACTCGAAGGAAATGGGTGGGGTCGTCACCCGACAGTCGTTCTACTGGGACCCGGTCGAGGACGAGATCGTCTTCCAGGGCCGGAACAACTCCTACGTCCTCGAAGAACAGATTGCGACACTACTGGGCTACGAGGACACCCGCGAAATCTACGACGAGATGGACTTCCGGACCGAGATCATCGAACGAGTCATCCAGGAGAACCTCA
>CAZJZA010000297.1:0-1981 GCA_964550355.1 uncultured Halobacteriales archaeon | reverse complement strand
AAAGGAGGTCCGAGACGTCCTTCCCGTACATTTCCTGAATGATCGTCTCGCTATCCTCCTTCGGGCGAACTGACACCGACCGAAATCCGGCCTGTTCGACGATTTCAGTGAGCGTGTCGATCGGTGCAGCACCCGAGATGCAACTCGCGTACTGGTCCAGGTCGGTATCATCGAGTTCCGCCCGGCCCCGTTCGGTCATCGCAATATCCGAGATTGCCAGTCGCCCACCCGGTTTGAGAACGCGGAAGACCTCCTCGAAGACCTGTTCTTTTGCGGGAGAGAGGTTGATGACGCAGTTCGACATGACGACACCGACGGACCCGTCGGCCACCGGAAGGTGTTCGATCTCGCCGAGGCGAAATTCGACGGTCTCGAACAGAGACCGGTCGGCGTTTCGCCGCGCCCGTTCGATCATCTCCGGAGTCATGTCCACCCCGATCACCCGACCAGTCGGGCCGGCTTCCTGGGCGGCGAGGAAACAGTCGAACCCGCCGCCTGATCCGAGGTCTAACACGGTTTCACCGGATTCTAACTCGGCAATCGCCGTTGGGTTGCCACAACCCAGGCCGAGATTGGCACCGTCAGGGATACTCCCCAGGCGCTTCGGGTCGTATCCCAGCGTTTCGCTGAAGGAGGTGTCCGCCTCGCTGCCGCAGCAAGACGACGCCGCGGCCTCAGCGGACGACGAACCGCCACAGCACCCGCCACCTTCGGTGTCGGCCTCGCCATCCGCTTCGGCCGTCGCCCCGTCTGCGGCTGCAATCGAGCCGTAGCGCTCTCGAACCGCTTCCCGCTTGCCCGAGGCGGTCGTTCGTGATTCCCGGTTTTCCCGTTCCGTAAGTGAGTCTCGAGTCACAATCGCTCACCCCGATTCGAATCGAGCGCCGCGAGAAGTACCTCCGCTCGGTCCGTCGTCGAATAATACCGCCAGCGGCCGTCTTTTTGTCGGTCGACGAGGCCGGCTTCGTAAAGCGTTTTCAGCGCCCGGCTGGTCGTACTCTGGTCCACTTCGAGTTCGGGCGCGAGATCGCAGGCACAGACCGGCCCAGTTGCGCCCTCGAGCAGCCGAAGGACCTCGTATCGGGTCTCGTTCCCCATCGCGGCGAGCGTCCGGACGTCCGTCTCGATCGTCCCGTCCGTGAGTTCGTGCGCGACAGGCGTGCAACACGCTTCGTCTTTTGTCTCTCGGCTTGCAGTCCGTGAGTTCGTCTCCATACTCGGTTCCTGGGCCATATTCTTATTTGTGCATATGAGAATATGAGTAATAAGTCTGGCGATAGCCGGGACGATCGAAGCCGACCGATCGCCGGCGGAGCACCTCCCAACGGTGGGCTCGTCCCTCGTCGGTGCATGCTGGATTCTGACGGCCTTCCTGTATCTGTGAGCCGTGTTCGAGGCGTTCGGGACGTCATTCCCGCCGGCCGAAACACCGCTCCCCGCAATCGATGTCGAACCCAACCGTCCGGTAAAACGTTGCCAGCCCGGGGTCGAACTCAGCCGTGAGCGGGCCCCAGCGGTCAAATGCCGCCTCGACTAGCCGCGTGCCGATGCGCTGGCCTCGACGGCCCGGCCTGACCGCGATCGCCTCAATTCGAACCTCCCGGTCCGTGGTCTGCCCGACTCGGCCGTTACGGTCCCGGGGCCGCTCGGCTCGAACGTCACGATCCCGGGGCCAGCCGACGGTCGCTCCGAGGACTGTCCCCTCCACCGACCGGGCGAGGAGCACTCGCTTGCGGTCAATGGCCGTTTCGACGTCGACCGCAGCAATCTCCAGATCTGCGCCGTCGAGGACGTTCATGACCGCCGCAAGATCCGCAGCATGGGCCAGTTCGACGGTCATCCGCCTCGCACGAGCCGAACGACCTGTACCTCAGTTTCGGTGACTGTCCCGTCCGCAGGCTTCGGACGGCCATCGACGAAGACGCTGGCCTCGTGGGGGCTCAGATCGACGGCAGTGAGGAGATCCCCGTAGGTCCCCTCC
>CAZJZA010000296.1:0-1994 GCA_964550355.1 uncultured Halobacteriales archaeon | reverse complement strand
CCGACGATGGTCGTCAGACCGGGCGTGTCGTCCCGGGACTCGTGGTCGATGACGAAATAATCCCGCGTGATGTCCGTCGGATCAGTTGTGCCGGTCTCCGGGGGCTCGTAGAGCGGCCTGACCCCCCAGTAGGACCGGACCGTCCGAGCGTCCCGAATTCCGGGAATCAGCTCGCTCAGCTCGTCGATCAGCAGGTCGACCTCCCACTGGGCTTCCGCGTACGCGTCGGGATCGTCCACCTCGACGTCCGTCGTTCCCAGGATCGCCGTCGTCTCGTGTGGAACCACGATGTCGGCGTCGCCCTTGGGCCGGGAGCGGTTGATCACGGTGTCGACGGGACGGGAGTTGAGCACCGTCATCGCGCCCTTCGAGGGCCGAACGGCGACCTCGATGCCGGCGAACTCTGCGATCTGACCCGCCCACGCGCCGGCGGCGTTAACGACGTGCTCGACGTAAATCGTTTCGTGCCCCTCGCCCGTTTCCTCCTCGCTTTCCGCCGTTTCCGAGTCGTGGGCCACGACGCACCCGACGACCGCCCCGTCCTCGACGACGAGATCCACGACTTCCGCGTGGGTCTCGATTCGGGCTCCGTGAGTTTCGGCGTCCACGGCGTTTGCCACACAGAGCCGGAACGGGTCGATCGCGGCGTCCGGAACGGCAATCGCCTTCTCCACGGCCGGGTCGAGTGCCGGTTCCGCCGATCTGGCATCCTCACCGGACAGGATTTCCACGGGAATGTCACAGCCCCGACAGGCGGCCACCTTCGCTTCGAAATACGAGTCGGAATCTTCCGGTCGCTTCACGAAGAGGCCGCCAGTCGGCTCAATGCAGTGGCTGGCGATGTCCCGGAGGATCCGGTTCTCCGCGATGCACTCGCGGGCGCTTTCGGGATCGGAAACCGCATAGCGACCGCCGGAATGGAGCAGGCCGTGCATCCGCCCGGTGGTCCCGCTGGCAAGCGTGCCCGACTCAACGAGGGTCGCGTCGACGCCGCGACGCGCGAGATCGCGGACGAGGCCGGTGCCCGTCGACCCACCCCCGATCACGAGGACCCCCGTAGTGTCCGGCATGTTGTTCGTGTGCACTCTGTTTGTGTTCTCCCTTAAGGTTACGGCAATCGGGTGCCTTCGTCGATGCCGGGCCCCCGGTGGCAGCCAGATGGCAGACCGAATCCGGACGCGCACAAACGTTTATCAACCCGAGCAAAAGAGAAGGAAGCGAATGGCGCCCGAGGCCGTCTTCTTCGACATGGACGGAGTCACCGTCGACACGGCAGTTCACTGGCGGACTGTCGAGCGAAGCGATATCCTCCCGGCCATCACGGAAGAGCCCATCCCACCGGCTGAGATCCGGGCACGAAGCATCGCGGACACCTACGACTACTTCGCCAGCGCGGAGGAGTACACCCTCACCGTTACGCGAGACGAGTTCCTCCGGAAATACGACCGGTGGGCGACGGAAATCTACCGGGATCGGGCGCAGTTGCTGGAGGGATACCGCGAACTCCTCGGGACCGTTCGAGATCACGGGCTGGCCGTGGGACTCGTTTCTGCCTCGCCGCGTCGGTGGGTGGAGATGGTGCTCGACCGCTTCGAACTGGGGGACGAATTCGACGTCGTGCTGGCAGATGACGACGTCGAGGGTGAATCGAAGCCCAGTCCGATCCCGTACCGCCGGGCGGCGCAAATGCTCGGTGTCGAGCCCGAAAACGGGATCGCCATCGAGGATTCCCGCCACGGGGTCGAGGCTGCCGTTCGAGCTGGAATGGACTGCATCGCGCTCCGAGGGGCCGGCAATCGCGAGTCGGATCTGTCGGCGGCCGACGTTATCGTCGAGGATGCAGCGTCGCTTCAGCGGGTGCTCGAGACACGGCTATCGGGCTGAGTCACAAAAATCGAGTATTTGTGTGTCGGTGGTTCCGGATTACCATATTCCAGCACGGCCAGCAATCACGCCACCACGGCCAACCCGATCCCCCAGCCCGATCTACGACG
>CAZJZA010000295.1:0-1999 GCA_964550355.1 uncultured Halobacteriales archaeon | reverse complement strand
GGCCTGGCCGACGTTTGCTGGTGTGAGGCCGCCGGCGAGTATCAGCGGAGCGTCGAGCGGTTGTAATTCGTGGGTCGCCGTCCAGTCGTGTGTCTGACCGGTCCCCCCGGCCCCCGCTTCGTCCGTGGAATCGACGAGGAGCGCGTCGGCCACGGCGGCGTACTCCTCGATCTCGGAATCGTCGTGACTCACCGACGCAATGGTCGTGATTCCGGTCTCTTTGAGGGCAGTCAGCTCCTCGGGGGAGAGGCCCCCGTGGACCTGGACGGCATCGGGCTGGACGGTATCGACCAGTTCGCGAGCCCGACTGACGGAATCCGGCATCGTCACGAGAACGGTGGTGAGGAAGGGCGGAACGGTGGCAAAGAGGGTCGCCGCCTCCGTCGGTGTGACTTCCCGGGGCGTCTCGACCGGGACATCGACGATGGCCCCGACGGCGTCGACACCCGCTTTAACCGCCCGTTCGACGTCTTCCTCGTGGGTGAACCCACAGACCTTCACGCGGGTCATATCAGGCCGCCGGGACGCGTTCGAGGTCGGCGAGTTTCTCGATAGCCGATCCGGAGTCGATTGCCGTCCCTGCCGCCTCGGCCCCGTCGGCCAGGGAGTTCGCTTCCCCGGCGACGTAGATGGCTGCACCGGCGTTTGCAAGAACAATGTCTCGCATCGGTCCGTCGGCGGTCCCATCGAGAATCCGCCGGAGATGCGTTGCGTTCTCCTCGGGACTCCCGCCGGAGACGGTGTCAATTCCCGCCCGAGAAATCCCGAGATCCGATGGGTGGACGGTGTAACTCTCGATGGACTTCCCGTCGACTTCGGCGACGGTCGTCTCGTCGTGGATCGTAATTTCGTCGAGTCCAGAGCCGTGGACGACGAGGGCGTGTTCGACGGGCATGTGCGCGAGTGCTCGCGCAATCAGCGGGACGAGATCGGGGTCGTACACGCCGAGTACCTGCGCGTCGGCCCCGGCGGGATTGGTGAGCGGTCCGAGTACGTTGAACACCGTTCGCATTCCCAGTTCCTTTCGTGGCCCAATAACGGCCTTCATCGCCGGATGGAATACAGGGGCGAGCATGAACCCGATTCCCGTCTCTTCGATCGCTCGTTCGACGGCCGGGGGCTCGGCGTCGACAGGGACACCCACTTCTTCGAGAACGTCAGCACTCCCCGAGGAAGAAGAAACCGAGTAGTTCCCGTGCTTGGCGATCGGGACGCCCGCGCCGCTTGCGACAATTGCACTGGCCGTCGAGACGTTGATGGTATCGTACTCGTCTCCACCGGTCCCACAGGTGTCTACGAGTGGGCTCCGGTCGGGTTCGATGGTTCGGGCGGCGTCCCGCATACCCTGGGCGAAACCGGCTATTTCGGCTTCCGTTTCGCCTTTGGCCCGTAGCGCGGTCAAAAGCGCCCCGATCTGGGCATCAGTCGCGTCCTCGAAAACCTGAGTCGCTGCGGCACGGGCTTGAGAGACGGTCAAATCCTCGCCCTCGGCGACGCGTTCGATGTATGCTTTCATGGGAATAAGGAATGTACGGTTTCGGTAATTGATGAACAGGGTTGTACATCACTTAACACTTTCGTAATCCGGGATACGGATTGGCCGTTTCGAAACCTTCAACTGTTCCGACCGGATAGCATCGGGTGCAAGCTCAGGGTCGGTGGTCTAGTCTGGCTATGACACCTCCTTGACATGGAGGAGACCGGCGGTTCGAATCCGCCCCGACCCATTTTTCGGACACCCACACCGTCGAGCGACCCGCAGGTGTCGCGTGACGTGGGGTCCGGTATTCGGCGGTCGGAAGGATTCGAGCCCTATCAGACGAGGGAGCGTGCGACCGAGTCTGATTTTGGTTCGAATCCGCCCCGTATTACTTGCTGCACGACGGTTGTAAAGGGCCGATTTTCACACCGTTGAGCTCCTGAAACGGCGGTTTGGCTCAAATTGGGGCCTTATAGGTGGGGTCCTCATTTCGAGAACCCAATCGGACAGCGAGCGGCC
>CAZJZA010000294.1:0-2008 GCA_964550355.1 uncultured Halobacteriales archaeon | reverse complement strand
GCCCGGCTGAGCGCGCTGATCTACGCCAAGCGAGAGGGCATCGACCTGGCTGGAGAAACCCTTCTTCTGGGCTCTTACGGGAGCGGGGGCCAGGCCGAGATCCACGAAGAACGAGTTATCGAAGGCTGGGAGTCGGAGATCGACGGCGACACCGTCGATGACCTCCTCGAGACGCGCCATCCGATCACCTTCGACGAGTACGAGCGAGTGCACGACCAGCACAACCACGAAAAAGAAAAGGTCCTCGAACCGTTTACCGAGCCCGAAGACGAGTTCGTCTTCGCCGGCTGGGGGCCGATGGACGAGCGAGAGTACACCTACATCGAGTAGTGCGGATCGGTTTCCGGCTCAGGGGAAGTCGGAGAGCCGGGCCCGCAATTCTTCGGCCTCGAGTTCTGTCACGGCCAGGGAGACCCCATCTCGACGGGCGAGTGCCGGGGCGTGCTCCCAGAGGTCCGCTTTGGACAGCCCACAGAGGAGGACGGCGTTCGGCTTCGGGTTCACCACCCGCAGGGCCACCAGTGGCGATTCGCCACGGGTGACGTTGGTGAAACCGAGCACCCGGTTCGTCGACTGCCCGTAAAGCCGGTAGAACTCCTCCGAAGGGAGTTCGGCGATCGCCCTGATGCTGTCGATAATCGTGTGACCGCTAATCGTGGGCCGGTCGCCCGCAACGACTTCCGTCGCCTCGACACGGTCGTAGAACTCTGTGAGGTCCACCGCCCGCGGATACTCCCGGAGACCGAGGACGACGTCGCTGTCGAATCCGGCCGAGAGCACCCGGGCGAACTGTCTCGCGTGATCGCCCCCTCGACGCGCGTCGATATCGAGGAGCGCGGTCACGAAGCGGGCGACCAGGTCCGTACCGGGACTCTTCCGGCGACCGCTCTCGTAATCCGAGACGACGGAGGGAGAGACGTCGAGTTCCCGGGCGAGGTCCGTCTGGGAGATCTCGAAGTCCGTCCGCCACTTCTTCAACGTCCCACCGGGGTCGGCACTCAACGTCACCTCGCCCGCGATCCGCTCTGCCAGTCCATCTTGCGGATCGGTGTCCATGTGCCCCCTGTTGGCTCCTATCCCGAAAAACATATCGACAACCGACGAAGACCACTGTCGGGCTGCAGAAAACGAAGCGCTAACGCCTTTTCCGCTATCAATTACCCCATGGCGAGAGCGTACGATCCCGAGGACGTCGAGGCTCTCTGGGAACTCAAAAAGGGATTTGAGCTCGGTCTCGGTGAAGGGGCCGGAGACACGTCGAAAGCGAGTCGATATGCCGAGAAACTCGATGCCGAGTATCGGATGAGATATCTGGATTGGGTCGAGAATTGTGTCGCTGCCGAGTCACGAGCCGTCCAGCTGGCCGAACGCGATGGATCGGTGGCGGGGTACGTCTTCGTCCTTCCCGACACCATGGCACACATCTGGGACGGTGCCGTGTTGAACGAACTCTACGTCGAACCCGGCTATCGGGGTGACGGGGTCGGCGAGGAGTTACTTGAAGCCGCTCTTTCGGTTGGGCGCCAACAGGATCTCCCACTCGATCGCATCCTGTTGGACGTCGATCGATCGAACGAACGGGCCAGGTCGTTCTACGAGAAACACGGGTTCGAACACTGGGGCGAAATGGTCTCACGAAACCTGTAACCTCGATACGGTATGTAGTATAAACAGTTCTTCCTGGCCAGGCTCTCGAATAGTCCGACCCGCAATCGATAAACGCGGGAGCCGTCAAGTAGTTCTCAATGGCGGATTGGACCGAACGGTATCGGCCCGAAACACTCGCCGAAGTTCGGGGAAACGACTCGGCCCGCGACGAGTTCGAGGAGTGGGCCGAGACGTGGCCGGAGCACGGGCAGGCGGTCATCCTGCATGGCTCTCCCGGCGTCGGGAAGACCTCAGCAGCCCACGCGCTGGCCGCAGACCGGGGCTGGGACGCGATCGAACTCAACGCGAGCGACCAGCGAACCGGGGACATCATCGAGCAAGTGGCTGGCGAGGCGGCCCG
>CAZJZA010000293.1:0-2017 GCA_964550355.1 uncultured Halobacteriales archaeon | reverse complement strand
TAGACCGAACTGGGGGTGAGTATTTCGGGGATGTCCTCGACGCCAGTAAAGAGACGGACCGATATATCGGTTCGACTGGGGATGTGGAGTGGCTTGCACCGTTTGCTCCACGCCATCACCGCCATGTTCGGGGTGTCACACCGGACACAGGGCTCTTGGAGGTGGATTCAACAGTCGTAGAATCCATCGGTTCCGGTATCAAGAACGTACTTGCCCATTACGAAAAGCGGGGACTCAACAGTTTCAACTTCGGGTTACATCTCGTCGATGACGAGGCGATTCGGCCTCACATCGACGTAGTTGCCCGGTCGGCCTTCGAGGAATACGCCTGGAGTGATGCGACCTTCTTCGAGACGATCCACGACGAGAGCGTCATCGACGTATCCCCGGAAACCTACGCAAAATCGGTCGAGGAGTTTTTCTGAGCCAGGTTCGGGAATCTGACGACGGCGGATTTTTGCCTCTTCGTGCCGAGATTTGTGTATGACCGATTATGAAACCAGCAATGGGCCAGATCCACCGGCGGTCGTCGTCGTGGATGCCCAGACACCCGGGAACGTGGGGACGATCGCCCGGGCAATGAAGAATTTCGGGTTTACAGACCTCTTTTTGGTCGATCCACCAGATCTGGACCCAGATGGAGAGGCGTATGGATACGCCGGTCAGGCTCGGGAAGATGTTCTCCCAAATGCGACAGAAACGTCCCTTTCCGAGGTCGTCGAACGGTTCCATACAGTGGGTTTCACCGCCGTGACCAACGAGGACGGATCGAGTCACGTTCGATTTCCGTTCAAAACGCCCCGGGAACTCGCCGAATCGTTGACTGACATTCCAGGCAGAACAGCGCTCGTCTTTGGGCGGGAACCCACGGGATTACACAACAAGGAACTCGAAAGACTGGACGAAGTGTGTGCAATCCCCGCGAGTCCCGAGTATCCGGTCCTAAATCTTGGACAGGCGGCGACGATTGCGCTTTACGAACTGCGAGATCTCACGCTCTCCGTGACCCAACTCCCAGAGCGGGAGCCTTTTCGGGCTGAAAAAGCAGAAACCGAACGATTCTACGGTCATGCCACGAAGTTTTTAGAACAAATCGAATATCCGAAAGAGAAACGGGAAAAAACCATGCGCCTTCTCCGCCGGTTAATTGGGCGGGCACATCCAACCGGTCGAGAGTTGGTTACGCTTCGAGGGGTGATGCGCCATGCGGCGTCCGATCACCGAAGGGATGAGGATTAGTTATCGCTTTCGCCCAATTTTCAAAAGTTTGGGTTCACCGGGGATCGGTCGCTTTTCGGCGATTGTCGAGCCGATCTCTCCGAGAATCCCGATCGCTTTTGCATACGGGACGTCGAGAATTTTGACGATGAGGTCACGCCGAATGGCGGTGAATCCGAGCATTATCAGGAAAAACCCCGCGATCATCGTCGACGTGATGGCCTGACCGAGGAGAATCCAGGCCACGAATGCCGCCGTCATCGGTTCGAGATAGCCCACCAGATTGAGCTGTGAGGGACCGACCCGATCGAGCAGGGTGAAATAAATCAGATAGGCGACGATCCCCGAGAAGAGAACCAGATAGCCCAACGAAATCAGTCCGGTGCTCGTGATTTCGAGGCCGGTTATCGACTCTCCCCGGAGTTGGCCGACACTGATCAGGATAAGCGACCCGCTCAGCATGGCCCAGGCCTGCACGCTTTCGATCGGGAGGCCGGACCGAACCCTCCGGGAGAGGACCCCTCCAGCCGCGAAACTTGCTGCAGCAAGGAGGACGAGGGCGATTCCCTGGAGGTGAACGATGTCGAGGGACCCTGGATCGGGTTGGGCGATAACGATGACGCCGATGGTTCCAAGGACGAACCCGAGAACTTCGTGTATCCGGGGGAGTCCGCGTTCGAGCGTGAGACTGGCAAAGACCACTGTCAGGACTGGTGAGAGACTGAGCACGATGGACGCAACCGCCCCGGAGACGATCTGCTCTCCGAGATAGAGGAAGGCGTGATTGGCAAAAATCATG
>CAZJZA010000292.1:0-2039 GCA_964550355.1 uncultured Halobacteriales archaeon | reverse complement strand
GCATCTACCGGGACAACCTCATCGGAATGGGCGTCCTGCCACTCCAATTTGCCGAGGGCGATTCCTGGGAATCGCTTGGCCTCGACGGCACCGAGTATTACACGATCACCGGGCTCGAGAACGGGCTAGAGGTGGAAGCCGAACTGACGGTCACGGCGACCCACGAGGACGGGTCGACGACAGCCTTCCCGGTCACCGCACAGGTCGGGACCCCTGCCGGCGTCGACTACGTCGAACACGGCGGGATCCTCCACTACGTACTCCGCCAACTGTTGACCGACAAGTAGGGAAAGGATTAGGCCGCCTCCGGTCCGTCCCACGGTATGAGCGAATCAGACGCCATCGACCGGGTCGACGAGCCGGTCACCATGGCGGATATTACTGCTGATCTTCGCGATCTCGGCGTCGAGGCTGGAGAGACGCTTTTGGTTCACTCCTCGCTCAGCGCCCTCGGCTGGGTGAGCGGCGGGGCCCAGGCGGTCATCGAGGCACTACTGGAGGTGGTCGGGCCGACGGGCACCCTCGTGATGCCCGCTCACACCGGGCAGTACACGGATCCGGCGGAGTGGGAAAATCCCCCAATTCCCGACGGGTGGGTCGAGACGGTTCGAGAGACCCGTCCCGCGTTCGATCCGGAGCGAACGCCGAGCCGGGGTGTCGGCGCGATCCCCGAGACGTATCGCACCTATCCGGGCGTCCGCCGGAGCGACCATCCGATCTACTCCTTTGCCGCCCGGGGCGCAAACGCGGATCGGATCGGCGGCTCCCATCCAGACGACTATGGCCTCGGTCCCGAATCACCGCTCGGCGCTATTTACGATCTCGGGGGGAAAGTACTCCTCCTGGGAACGACCTACGAGACGAACACGTCACTCCACCTGGCCGAGCATCTGGCCGACGTGGACTCGGTTGAGCGAAGTCGACGAGCCCCCATTCAGCAACACGGCGAGCGCGTCGTTATCGAGTATCGGGACATCAAACTCGACGTGAGCGACTTCGCGACGCTGGGGGCCGATTTCGAGGCCAGGGTAGGAAGTGCCAGAGGCACAGTCGGTGCCGCCGAGGTCCGGCTCGTCGATCAACGAGCACTCGTCGAGTACGCCGTCGGGTGGTTCGAAACCCATCGGTAGGACTCAGAGATCGCGTTTTTCCCGGCACCGGACCAACCGAAGAGAAGATTCTCGGCAGCGGACCAACCGAAGAGAAGATTTCCCGCAACAGACCACCCGAAGAGAAAATTCCTGGCAGCGGTCCAACCGAAAAGAAATCGACGGCCTGGGAAAGTCCAACAAATACTTTACTTGTCCAAACTGAGTTGTGTTCATATGGGGCTCCGGACCCGGACACTCACGTGGAGCGCGGTGTTGTTCGCGATCCTGTTCGCCATCGTGACGGCGAGTGCCGGTATCGGGCCCGTCCCGATCGAGCCGATAGACGTGCTCAAGGTGCTTCTCAACCAGATTGCGATTCCGACCTCCATCACGCTCTCTTCGACCGGGGCTTTTTCCCTCGGTGGGCTCTCGATTCCACTTCCCGAACTCGGGTTCACGAACGTCTTTCACTTCGATCTCCCGGGGACGACCACGACGATCGTCTGGACCGTACGCATGCCACGAATCGTGCTCGGTGCACTGGTCGGATTCGCCCTGTCGGTCGCCGGGTCGGTCATGCAAGGGTTTTTCCGGAATCCTATGGCCGACCCGTCGATCATCGGGGTGTCAACAGGTGCCGCGGTCGGGGCGGTCGCGGCGATCGTGTTGCCGATTCCGGTCGGGCTCCGATTTGCAGCATTCATTACCGGACTGGTCGCGGCCTTCGGGGTGTATCTCATCGCGACGGAGAACGGGCGAACGCCGGTTGCGACCCTCCTCCTCGCGGGTGTAGCCGTCCAGACGTTCCTCGGCGCGGTCATCTCCTTCATGCTCACGATGGGCGGCCAGAGCCTCGAACAGGCGGTCTACTGGTTGATGGGACACCTTCACAACGCGACCTGGGACGAGGTCGGCTTCGCGATTATCTTCGTCCCGGCACTGTTCCTC
>CAZJZA010000291.1:0-2058 GCA_964550355.1 uncultured Halobacteriales archaeon | reverse complement strand
CCTCCGCATGTCCCAGGTCCAAGGCTCGGTCGACCTGAGCTGCGAGTTTACCAGCCGCACCGAAACTCGAAACCCTATGAGTGCGGCGCTATAACCACTAAGCCACCCGGGCTCACGACCGGCTAAGTTGGTTTACCCCTAAAACCTTTGTAATTCCAGTGGGTGACCCGCCGAATTTATCACAGGGGAGGGGGACATATCGGTATGGACGTACCGACGGTCGTCGAGGACGCCCTCGGAGACGAGACGGTGAGAGAGACCGTCTCGCTCAAGGGTGAGGACGCGCTTTTCGTCACGCCCACCCGGACGATCTACTACGGCTCTGAGGGATTTCTCAGCGACGAATCGGTGGAAAGCTACCCGCACGACGCCGAACGGATCGAGGTGGCGGAGAAACGCCGGAAAACGATCATCACACTCGATTACGGAACCGACGGAGAACGCTCGCTCAGCGTGCCAGGATCGACACTGGACGATGCACTCGAACCGATCTTGACTGGCGTGTTCCGGGCGACCGGCGTGATCGATCCGGATGAATCAGTCGAAGGGACCTATCGCTTCGGTGAACTAACACTGGTCGTGACCAGCCGCCGGCTCATCAAACACGTCGGGACCGCTATCTGGGACGAGGAGTACGTCGCCGTCCCATACGAGGACATCCAGGCCCTCGAGACCGAGCAGGGAAACGTCGCCTCCCAGCTCGTGGTGACCACAGCGGAACGAACGGAGCGAATCAAAACCCCAAACGAGGGGTTCAGACAGGTCGACGAAACGGTCCGCGAAGCGCTTTTTGCCTATTACGACGTTACAGACCAGGAGGAATTCGAGAACGCCGTCGCCCCGGACGAACCAGAGGAATTAGAAGGAGAAGGGGCTGCTGGGGCGGTCGACGAAGACGTACCGTCGGAAAAGGCGCACTCGAGCACGGATCAGGAAGACGTCGTCTTCGTTTCCGCGGCGGGCATCGATCCCGAATCGGTGCATGGTGAACTCGACGCCCTCGAATCGGCCATAGACGAACAGGAAGCGGCCATCGAATCCCAGCAGGCCGCCCTTGAAGATCAACGTTCGCGGATCGAATCGCTTCGAGACCTCATCGAAGACTGATAGGGTTAGTCCCGACCGGTGACTTTCCGGATACACGAGGAGCCAAAGGGGCCGTGTTCGCCTGACTCGAGTTTCATGAAATACCCGGTCGAGAGCGAGGCCCCACACCGTCTACAACTGAACTCGCCCTCTTTTGTGATGACCTCGCTTTCGAAACTGAGATAGGTCCGTCCGGCAGGTCGGAGCATCCCTTCTTCCCGCTCGATTACCCCCTCGGCTTCGGCCCGTTCGAGAATTTCGCGGGTGGTTCTGGGATCGGTCGTGATCGTTTCGAGCCGGTCGATAGCCTCAGCGACCGAGAGTTCGACGTCCTCGAAGCGAGCGAGGAGGGAGAGGCCAAGTTCGACACGATCGCGATCGGTCACGGGCGAAAATGGGCGGAGTTTGGATTAAGCGTTGTCCCTAGCTACACTCGCTCCAGCCACACGACTGACAGGTCTTACAACCCTCAGAATAGTACAGGTCCATCGAGCCACATTCCGGACACTCGGGGCTCTCGCCGGCGTCGATGAGCGATTGGGTCGAATCCAGTTCGGTGTCGGGTTCGCCGTCAGACCCGGCGGGTCCGCCGTCGGTTTCGGGGCCCGACTCGGCGGTCGCTCCCGAGGCGGATTCGGCCGCTTTCTCCTCCTCGATGTCGTCGAGGGTTTCCTGTTGGGGGTAGGGTTTGTCGACCTGGTCCTCCAGGTATCGCCACATCGCGGTGCCGATGGCGTCCGGGATCGAGTTGATCTGCTCGCCTTTGTCCCAGGCGACCTTCGGACTCCGGGTCCCTTTGAGTTCGTCGACGATTTCGTAGGGGTCGACCCCGGACCGGAGCGCGGTCGAGATGACCTTCGCGAGGGCCTCGGTGAACGAGTTCGTAAACCCGCCCGAGTGCCCGATGTTCGCGAAGAGCTCGAAGGGACGGCCTTCGCCGTCTTCGTTAATCGTCACATAGAGTTTGCCGTA
>CAZJZA010000290.1:0-2063 GCA_964550355.1 uncultured Halobacteriales archaeon | reverse complement strand
TTCACGAAGTAATTTAAGCCTTTCTACAAGGATAGATAGAAGAGCCAATTCAGAATCAGGATTATGAATAATAATGATAGTATAGTTGGAGATGCACTTCATTCGTGGGGCTGATTTCGAACGACAGCCAAGCGTCGGTTTCACAAAACGGATCGACTGCCCGTTTTCTCCCGAATCAGACGCGCGCGGATTTTCAGGGCTGACTGTGGGGTGTCTGGACCGATCCGAAATTGTCGATTCCGACCGCTCCTGTTCTCATAGAGACCATAGGTTAAGTAAACCGGGCTGTAAATCACACCTAATACCCATGGACGAACGCGACGTCACCATTCTCAAGGCGATCTCCGACCTCGGAACGGGAAGTCCGGACCAAATCCACGAGGAAACTGACATTCCCGTCTCGACGATTCACTACCGGTTGAACAATCTTCGGGAGGAGGGAATCATCGAGAACGATCTCTACGATCTCGATCACGAAGCACTCGGATTGGGAGTCACGGTCATCGTCGAGGTGCTGGCAAATTACGACGGAACGTCCGAGGACGTGCAGGGCGAACTTTTCGCCATCGAAGGCGTGACACAGGTGTTTTTCACGATGGGGGAGACCGATTTCATCGTCCTTGCCAGACTTCCCGATTCGGACAGCGTCGAACGGCTTATTGCGGATTTCGAGTCGATCCCGGAGGTCAACCGGACGAACTCCACCTTCGTCGTCTCGACAATGCGCGATGTGTCTCGTGCACCGGCTACCTACGAACTCGAAACGCTCATCGCTGCATTAGTCGATTGAGATATCGGGGGTAGAGAGCTTGCGCTCGACGAAAAGAAGACTCACCAGACCGAGGATGATGACGGTATAGGCGATGGCCGCAAGGAGTGCGTCATCCACGGTGGGATATTCAGAAGTGCGAAAGATGATGACTTTCCTGACCATGGCAATAACGCCGGTGTATATCACCAGTCGAACGATTTGACGGGTATCGTTCTGTCTCACGTATGCAACGACTGTCTGGTAGACCTCCACGATGATGAGCAAAAGCAACCCAGTCTCGATGAATCCGATGACGACGAGGGGGTCAGTGATTCCACCAGTGGGGACGGTCAGCGCGATCTGATAGGCGAGGTCGACCACGCCGATTCCGAAGAGAAGCGCAAACAGTCCCGCGGCGGCGAGTTCGATGACCTGCACAAACTGGCCGATCCAGTGAGAAATCTGGGTAGCCCACTGTCCGGTTTTCACTTTTTCCGTGCTTTCACTGCTCTCTTCTGTCATTTCAGCAGTCTCGATTGTGATATCGAGGTCTGCCCTCCTAAAACAAGGGGTCGAACGAGCCCAATCGAGAACTCAACTGGACCGATTCTATTCAATCGTACTGTTGGATCTCCTCGCGAAGGATCTCTGCGACGATTTCACCGTCCGCTTTCCCTCGAAGCGCGCTCATCGCTTCACCCATCAGGGCTGAAAAGGCGCCCATCCCCTCCGCTTTTACCTGGGACTCGTTTCGCTCGATAACCTCCTTGACAGCCGCCCGAACGTCGGATTCATCGACGCCGCCAAGTCCCGCCTGATTCATCGCATCTTTCGCGTCCAGGCCTGGTTCCTCGGCGAGAATTTCTAACACCTCCCCGACGCCTTCCTTCGCGAGAACACCCTCACTGACCAGTTGTAAAACGTCGAGGAAGTGCTCGGTATCCAGGTGTAAAACGGGGACGCCGTCCCGTCGGAGTTCCGTCGTCGTCGACTCGATTGTCGTTGCCGCAAGCGCCGGATCGACGCCCTGTTCGACGGCTCGCTCGAAGGCCGAGAAGTTGCGGCCAAACGCAACCTCTTTTGCGAGTCCAGGATCGAGTTCGTAATCCTCGACGTATCGATCGACTTTTACGTCGAGGAGTTCCGGAGACTCGACGACTGCAGGATCAATTTCGACCGGGGGAACGTCCGTTTCGGGGTACATCCGCGCAGCTCCTGGTAACGGGCGCAGGTAGGAGAGGGTGCGGTCCTCGTTTGAGTCCCGAGTCTCCTCCGAGACACAACCGGAGGCGGTTTGGGCGGGTTCGCCAGC
>CAZJZA010000289.1:0-2068 GCA_964550355.1 uncultured Halobacteriales archaeon | reverse complement strand
GCATTTAGGGGTTGAGTGCCCTATCGTTCCGTAATGACTCGATCGGCCCTCATCGACAATCTCACCGCGATGTTATCCGACGCGGGGTTCACGGTGAGTGACCGGTGTTCGACGCGCCCGAAGAGCTTCGATCTTGCCGCACGTCGTGCCAAGGACCTCCTTCTGGTGAAGATTTTGGGCAATATCGACGCGTTCGATGGACCGACTGGTCGGGAGATGCGCCGTCTGGGCACCTACCTCCGTGGGACCCCGATCGTCATCGGGCTCCGGACACGCGACGAGGAACTGGACCCGGGAGTCGTCTACTTCAGGCACGGGGTGCCGGTCCTCAACCCCGACACGGCGATGGACCTGTTCGTCCACGGCGTCCCGCCCTTGATCTATGCCGCTCCTGGCGGGCTTTACGTCAACATCGATGGTGAGGTGTTGGCCGACGAGCGCGAGGAGCGGGGCTGGAGTTTGGGACGGCTCGCGACCGAACTAGGCGTTTCGCGACGGACCGTTTCGAAGTACGAGGATGGGATGAACGCCAGCGTGGAAGTCGCCGCCCAACTGGACGAACTCTTCGATCAGGACCTCACGAGTCCGGTGTCGGTCCTCGAAGGTGCTGAGGACATTCGCGATGCGGAACCAACCCCGGATGACCCCGACGTCGATCCGGAAGACCGGCCGATCGTCGCGATGCTTACCCGAGTCGGGTTCGACGTCCATCCGACCGTTCGTGCCCCGTTCAAGGCAGTGAGCGAGGAAACCGAAGGCGGTGACACGCTTATCACGGGCCATTCTGCGTTTACCGACGCAGCTGTCAAGCGAGCCCGGATCATGGGCTCGCTCCGGGAAGTCATTCACACCAGATCGGTGTACTTCGTCGACAAAGCGCAATCCGAATCCATCGAGGGCACGGCGATCATCGAACGAGACGAAGCTGAGGACGTGGCCGATTCGGCGGAGTTCCGCGATCTCATTCGCGCCCGGGGCGGCTCACCGGACAGCTGAGCCTGCCAAATCAGGGTGATATTTCGACCGACTTACGGGACATGACCCCATCCAGTCCAGTTGTGGGCTGAATTCACCCATAAGAGTGAGGATAAATCAGACGAGGCTCACTATGGGCGGGGATTCCGGACGAAACCTCGCGTTCCAATTTCGAGTGACACCACCAGCTGTCCCAAGATTCGTCGGGTGCCAACACCTTAGTAACTGACAAAACCAGCTGCCAAGGGCAACTCAACACAGCGATACCGCCCCACGAAATCAAACTGTCCGACGGTTCCATCGTGACAGTCGCGAGCGATGATAGCACTCGTGATTCGCATTTGAATACTAAATTCGCGCTATCAATTCACCAGCGGCTGATTGCATCTGCCAAAATAACTCTCAAACAAAACCTATACGCCTTCAGCTGGCGGAGTTACGCCATGGTTTCGATATTATTTATCCTCGGCATTATCGCGGCGGTGTTTGTCGGGTTCAATATTGGGGGCTCATCGACCGGCGTCGCGTGGGGGCCGTCCGTCGGAGCCCGCGTCATCAATAAGACCGCAGCGGCAGCCCTCATGACGTTCTTTGTGTTTCTCGGCGGGTGGACTGTGGGACGAAACGTAATTGCAACACTCGGCGGGGAAATCGTCCCCAAAACGGCGTTCTCGGTCGAGGCGAGCATCGTCGTCCTGACGTTTATTGGAATGTCGATGTTGATCGCAAACATCTATGGCGTCCCGGTTTCGACGTCGATGACCGCGGTCGGTGCGATTGCCGGGCTGGGATTGGCCACGGGAACGTTAAACCAGGCGGTAATCGGCGAAATCGTCGTCTGGTGGATAATCGCCCCGGTACTCGGCTTCTGGACCGGTGGGATGATTGGCCGCTATCTCTACCCACATCTCGACCGGTGGTTTGCGATTCAACAATCCGACGGTCCACTACTTACGTACGAACGATTCGGTTTGCTCATTCGACCCCGGCTCGGCCCAGGGACCACCCCGCGGGAGATTGGCAGCACTATCGTCGTGTTGGTGATCGCCTGTTACATGTCGTTCAGTGCGGGAGCGAGTAACATTGCAAACGC
>CAZJZA010000288.1:0-2071 GCA_964550355.1 uncultured Halobacteriales archaeon | reverse complement strand
ATTCGTGCCAGCAGAAACGCTGCAGGCCGCGACCGACGTGCCGCTCAACGACGCCATCTATGACGCGGACCTCGACGTCGAGTTCGCCGTCCACCTCCCGGACGAATACACCGAGGAGCCGGGCGAACCTGTATATGCGACGGTCGCGAAGGTTCCGTTCAAGGAGTCAGCCAATCCCAGTGCTCGCGAACAGGCCAAGATTCACGCCGCTAACGATTTCGAGGAGTAACCGTCGATTCCCCGAAGTCGAGGTGTGACGAACTCGGGGTACCGGCTCCAAGACGTGAACCCCCACCCCTGGCAGTAATGCGTTCGCCACGCATCGAAACCACGATTGGGCGCCAATGCACAGACGGTGAAAATAGCTGCCCGACACACCAATGACTGGAATTAGTGCGGTCGTTCGGGTCGAGCATCCTGACATAGTGCTCACAGAAACGGTTACACAGGACCGAAGCGCGAAAGTCAAGTCGGTGTCGGAGGCGGGAACTGACCCGACGTCGGGAAAATTCTTCTATCACATCACGTCAGCAGATTTCGGTCGGTTCGAAGACGGATTACGGACTGATCGGACGATCGGTGAATTCGAGCGAGTCATCGAAACCGGAGACGAGCAGGCGATCTATCGCTTCGAGTACACAGACGAGGCGAAGATCCTCTCGCCGATAATTTCGGCCGCGAACGGTGTCATCCTCGACATGAAAAACGAGGGGAGCACGTGGCTCCTCACGGTATGGATGTCTGAGAGAGCGGATCTGGATCAGCTCTGGGACTATGCCCGACAGAATGATATCGATATCGACTTGCTGCGCCTGAACGAATATGGTCGATTAAAAACTGCGGACATCGGGGTGACCGATAGCCAACGAGAAGCGCTCCTCGTCGCATTCGAACGGGGGTATTTCGAAGAGCCACGGAATGCAACGCTCAGTGAGGTGGCCGCTGAGCTGGGTGTCTCTCAACCTGCTGCCGGTGGACTCCTTCGACGTGGAACCAAGCGACTCATCGAGTCGTGTGTGATGAGCGATAGTGAAGACGCGGCGTAGTCGACGGCCACTCGATGCAGTGACAGCGAAAGCACCGAACACGACTCCTCGCCGTCAGCGTGGCGGAAGCTCGCAGGAAAGCGTTCGATGACAGTCACGACCGGGGCTTCGACGGCTTTTTTGGGACTGCCCCGAAATGATCCCCATGGAATTCGAAGGACAAATGCTCCGCGAAGCCGGCCTGGCGCTGATCGGCGTGGCCATCTTCGTTGCCTTTCTCATCGCCGGCAGTACAATGGGCGCCGCAGAGGGCGAGCAATTGGGCACGCTCGTCATGGTCGCCGGAATCGTCGCGTTCATCGTCGTCATGGGAGCCCTCGGCCTGCTCTTTCTCGACAGCGAATAGGCCCCGGTCAACGACTCCACGAGCTTCTATTCCTCGACTGCTTCCTCGGCTTTCGCTTCGTCACTGTCCCGCTCTCGCCAGTCGGTGTGATCCTCGGCCTCGTCATCGAGTTTGACCTCGTAGTAAGAGAGCGGGTGGGAAATCGCATCACAGAGATCGTCGGGGTTCACACAGTCACCGTAGGCTTTCATCGTCGCACAGGAGGGGGCCGTGTACTCCGTCGGGCTCGTGTCGCCCCGGATGTGATCGGTCTGGTAGCGGGTCATTTCCTCGCCGAACCCGGGATTCGTCCGGTAGAGGTCGACGATCTCGTCGGTGCCCAACCCGATGTTCGTGAGAAAGGAAGTGATCGCAAAGCGGGAGTGGTGGGCCAGGTGCTCGCCCTGCTGCACCCGGTCGAGGAGATGTTGCATACAGGGCGGGAATAACTCGGGAACGACCGTGTCGATCTCTCTGGTGAGGTCCAGTTCCTCGAGCGTCGACTCGATTTCGGCGACCGGGTCGGCCAGTTCCGTCGCGATCGAGTCCGGAACCGTAAGGGGGAGGCCCTCCTCGACCCGTTCTTTTACGGCCCGTTTGAGGAGGACGTCGAGTTCGTCGCTTGTGACCTGTACCCAGCCGTCGTCAAGCACGCGAGTCGAGAGGCGCCACTTGCTCTGACGGAGCGACGCCGAGTAGA
>CAZJZA010000287.1:0-2074 GCA_964550355.1 uncultured Halobacteriales archaeon | reverse complement strand
GTTTGCGGTCGGTACGGACACGCTCAACCCCGATCCGACGCCGACTCTTTCGGCAAGCAGCGACGAGCCCGACGGATTCCAGGCCCACGAAGCGCTCCTCGGGGCGGGCTGTCTGATCTTCGAGAATCTCACTGGACTGGAACAGGTTTCCGAGCGATTCGAATTGCGGGCCTACCCCCTCCCGCTTCAGGTCGACGGGGCCCCGGTTCGGGCAGTGGGCGTGGAGCACTGAAAGCAGCGATCCTCGGTGCCACCCGCTCTTTCTTAGACCTCCGGGTTCGAGGTTCATTCATGAATGCATCATCCGACCACGATGTCTTGATCGTCGGCGGGGGACCGGCAGGTCTCTCCGCCGGGATTTTCACCGCCCGCGCGGGCCTCGACACCCTGATCGTGAACGACGGTGAACCGATTATTCGGAGAAACGCCCATCTGGAGAACTATCCCGGATTTCCGGCCGGTGTCAACAGCCGCCTCCTCCTCGAAATGATGGGCGAGCAAGCCGAACGGGCCGGCTGTATGCGTCGAACGGATCGGGTGATCGAACTCGAACAGACTGAAGAGGGATTCCTCGCGAGGACCGAGGCCGGCGACACCCTGACCGTGCAGTACGTCATCGCAGCGACGAAGAACACTGTCGACTTCCTCGAAGATATCGACGGCATCGAGATCCTCACCCGGGGGAAGGACTTCGTCGAAACAGACGACCGGGGACGGACCGGTGTCGAGGGGCTCTACGCGGCCGGCCGACTCGCGATGGTGCCCTACCAAACAATCATCGTCGCCGGTCACGGTGGCTCAGTGGGCGTGGCCGTCGTCGAAGATTCAGACGTGAATTTCTATCACGACTGGGTGGCACCCGAGGGGTACTTCACCGGACGCGATCGGGACGTCCCACCTGGCTCTGCGGAGATTTCAGAAGAAGAACGTCGGGAGCGCGAGGCAGAATCCCTCGAAGTCATGCAGTCCTTTTTCGCCGAGCCCCATCCAGAAAAACCAACCCAACACCCGAGCGTGGACGAGGAGGAGTGAGGAAAGCGAGCCGGATTAGCGTCTGATCTCGAAGCCCGCCAGCCCAGTCGGTTCCGCTTCAAAAACGGATACGTCACTCACTTCGGCAGCCGGACTGCCCTCGCGACACCACTCGATCATCGACTCCACCGCGTCCGGCTCCCCTTCGAAGGTGGCTTCGACGCGACCATCGTCGAGATTTTTGACCCAGCCATCGACGTCCCGTTTACGGGCCTGGTCCCGGGTGTTGGCCCGAAAGTAGACTCCCTGCACCCGTCCGGAGACGAAGACGTGAGCTTGCGTGCGGTCCGTCATAGACGGACGTACAGGCTGCCGCCTCAAAAATTCCCGAGACGGGTCACCCGGGCGGTTCGACCGCGACCCGAACCCGTTTGGGGCGGCGGCTGCTACGGACGAACATGGTTGTCGAATCGTCGACCGACGAACTCGAACGCGGAGAACGGGCACCGGACTTCGAACTCCCGGGGACGGACGACCGGACGTACTCGCTGTCGGACTTCGCGGAATACGATGCCCTCCTCGTAGTGTTCACCTGCAACCACTGCCCGTATGCGAAGTCGAAGTTCGGGACGCTGAACGCCATCGCCGCCGAGTACGACGACGTTGCAGTCGTCGGGATCAACCCCAACGACGCCGAGGAGTACCCCGAAGACTCCTTCGATCGCATGCGCGAACTCGTCGCGGCCGGCACTATCGCCTACGACGCCTACCTCCGGGATGCCTCCCAGTCGGTGGCCGAAGCCTACGGCGCGGCTTGCACTCCCGATCCGTTCCTCTTCGATGGCACCGACGGCGAGTTCAGGCTCGTGTACCACGGGCGGCTCGACGACGCACAGAGCCCCGACGCGGATCCGAGCGGTGAACCCGGCTTCGAGATCAGGCGGGCGATCGACGCAGTGCTCGCGGGCGAACCGGTCGACGTCGTGGAGGTCCCCTCACGCGGCTGTTCGATCAAGTGGAAATAACTGATCAAAGCTTCGCCGCTCACCTTTTCGAGACACTCCAACCGGGAGCGTCTCGCATGTTCACTCTATTGGGCTCG
>CAZJZA010000286.1:0-2138 GCA_964550355.1 uncultured Halobacteriales archaeon | reverse complement strand
CCACGTTTGTGCATAACTTTCCGAAGAAAAGCGGCGCAAACCAGCACGTTCCCGGTGCGTTTTTACCGTCCCTCCGGTAACGAAACACCATGTCATCCGGCCGGGCCACCGCATCCCAATTCGAAGGCCCTACCGAGAAATGTGGCGTCGTCGGGGTGAGCCTCGAGGACCGTGCGGGCGCGCTCCCGACGTATTACGCGCTTTACGCGCTCCAGCACCGGGGCCAGGAATCCGCGGGAATCGTCTCGCACGACGGGTTCCAGCAACACGAACACGTCGGGATGGGACTGGTTGGCGAGGCGTTCACCCAGACCGATATCGATAGATTACAGGGCCGAAATTCGATCGGCCACGTCCGCTATCCCACCGCCGGCAGCATCGACGAATCGAACGCCCAGCCGTTTACCGTCTCCTTCGAAGCCGGATCGCTCGCGCTGAGTCACAACGGAAATCTCGTCAACACCCCCGAGTTGCGCTCGAAACTCGCCGAAAAGGGCCACGCGTTCAGTTCCGATGGGGACACGGAAGTAATCGCCCACGACCTCGCTCGAAATCTTCTCGAATCCGATTTGGTACGGGCCGTCAAGGCGACGATGGAGCGCTTACACGGATCGTATGCGCTTACTGTCATGCACGACGATACGGTCATGGGCATCCGGGACCCCGAGGGGAACCGACCGCTCATCATCGGCCAAATCGACGGAGGATACGTCATCGCGAGCGAGAGCGCGGCGATCGACACCCTCGGTGGCGAAATCGTCCGGGACGTCAAACCGGGTGAACTTGTAGTCCTGGCAGAGGACGGTACCGGCTTCGATGCCTACCAGTTGCTCACTCCCGAGCGGACGGCCAACTGCTTTTTCGAGTACGTTTACTTCGCCCGGCCTGACTCGGTCATCGATGGCGAGTTGGTCTATGAGACCCGGCGGGAACTCGGACGCAAGCTCTGGGAGGAATCCGGCGTCGAGACGGACGTGGTGATGCCTGTCCCCGACTCGGGGAGGGCTTTCGCCTCGGGCTACCAGGAGGCGGCCGAAGACGTGGAGTTCGCCGAGGGACTGATGAAAAACCGCTATGTCGGCCGCACGTTCATCATGCCGACTCAGGAGGCACGGGAGCGGGCTGTCCGGCTCAAACTCAATCCGATCCGAAGCACGGTCGAGAACCGGTCGGTCACACTCATCGACGACAGCATCGTCCGGGGGACGACGTCGCGCCAGCTCGTGGACCTGCTTCGAGAGGCGGGAGCGGAGTCCGTCCACGTCCGAATCGGGGCCCCACCCATCACGGCCCCGTGTTACATGGGCATCAACATGGCCAATCGGGAAGAGTTGATCGCCGCTGGTGATACCGTCGACGAAGGCGAGGCGGCGATTGGGGCGGACAGCCTGGCGTATCTCTCCCCGGATGCAGTTGCGTCGGCGATCGGCACGGAGCGAAACGATCTCTGTATGGGCTGTGTCACCGGGGAGTACCCCTACGATATCGAGGGCGAGGAGACCGATCGGGACGTGACAGCGCCCGTTCTCGACAGGTAGCCCGACGGGAGATTTCGAGGCAAAAAGGGGCGAATAGAAGGGCTTTTACTTGGCGGGTGGCAATCCTCGCCTGCGTCGATTCGCGTGGGTAGCCAAGCTAGGTCAAAGGCGCAGCGTTGAGGGCGCTGTCCCGTAGGGGTTCGCCGGTTCGAATCCGGTCCCACGCATTCTCCACCACTCATCCCGATGAGGGACGCTTGTGTCCCGAATCGGATGATAAGCTGGGTGAAGGCGGTCACCGGATTCGAGCCCTGGAAGGCGCGCACAGTGAGGGACGAACGAGCACGTCTTCCTCTGGTTCGAATCCGGTCCCATGATATCTCCACGGTCCCACGATATCTCCCCGGCCCCACGCATTCTCATCGGTCCCAGGATATCTCCCCGGTCCCACGATTTCTCTCCCGTCCCACGCATTCTCCACAACGAACACCGTCAAGGAACCGGTAGGTGTCCCGAATCGACTCGAAACCCACCACGACGGTGCTATTATCGTACCGGGATCACAATCTGTAAAGGACAGACGGGTGCGCAGATCTTCGGGGTCACGGGATTCAAATGGCTCTGATACACGCAGTCCCCGACACCAGTTACTGATGTCCT
>CAZJZA010000285.1:0-2141 GCA_964550355.1 uncultured Halobacteriales archaeon | reverse complement strand
GGGACGTCGTCGAAGGGGTTCAGGAGGAACTGGCCGAAGTGGCGGTTGAGACCGACGACGAGGGCATCGTCGCCAAGGCCGACACGCTCGGCAGTCTCGAGGCCATTGCCAATTCGTTGCGAGAGGCCGAAATATCCATTCTCCGGGCCGAGGTCGGGGACGTCGCGCCGCGGGACGTGAGCGTGGCTTCCACGGCCGACGAGGGACCCCATCAGGCAATACTCGGCTTCAACGTCGACGTACACGACGACGCCGCCGAGCTAGCCGCCGAGTCGGACGTCCGGATCTTCGAAGACGATGTCATCTACCAGCTCATCGAGGATTACGAGGAGTTCGTCGAGGCGATTCAAAAGCGACAGCGCGAGGCCGTCTTCGAGAACGTCATTCGACCCGCCCGGTTCCGGATTCTTCGGGATCACGTCTTCAGGCAGTCCGGGCCGGCCGTGGTGGGCGTCGAGGTTTCGACCGGCACGCTCGGGCGAAACGTGCCCGTGGGCTTCCTGGATAACGGTGACTTCGAGCGGGTCGGGGTCCTCAAGACGATCCAGGACGAGGGCGAGGATCTCGACAAACTGCGGGCCGGCGAGCGGGCCGCTGTCTCGATCGAGGGGCCGACGGTCGGGCGGGGAGTAAAAGAAGAGGACGTCCTCTGGGTCGACCTGCCGGAAAAACACGCCAAAGTGCTCGAACAGGAGCTTCGAGAGGACCTCCCGGCGGACGAACGAGAGGCCCTGGCCCAATTCCTCGAAGAGCGACGAAAGGTGGACCCGTTCTGGGGGAAGTAGTCGAGGTGACCTGGAAGACCGGTCGGGCCTTCTCGAAGAAAAGTTCGGCATAGCCTCCACCTAATTTTACCAGTTGGACCCGCAAAGAACTGGGGCGGTACTGGGCTTTGGCAAATGGAACCACGACGAGTTGGCGCGGTACCGGTGACGACAAATATTAATATGTGATTAATGTTCTAATATTGTTTGCCCCCCATTCAGGACAACCCTTAAGTGCACAACCATGAACGATAGGATATGATGCAACACGCCACTCAGTTCCACCAGATCCGGGAATGCCCAAACTGCAACAGCTTCTGGCGACACACCGGACGGAAGGCGGTCGGCCTGGTCGATTACAAAGAAGATCACACCTGCCCTTCGTGTCGAGCCAGCTAGCCGGACTCGGAGAAACAGTCGAACCGGTTTGTAAAAATTCGTTCGCTCGTTCCTCGTCGATTCCGCTATTACCGGGCCATCGGCGGCACATCGTCGCCGAGTGCTTGCTTGACCTGTAGTGCCGCACTCGCGGCGAGACCGCGGGCCACTTCCTCGACGTCTTCGACCGGAATGGGATCGTCCGCGGCGGCATCCAGGTCCGGTGTGAAGCCCGCGCTGACCGGGTTCCCGACGGGTGGCCTGACAGAAACCGTCACCTCTGGGCCCTCCCCGGATTGGGCGACCCGCGACCCGATCTGGTATTCGTCGGGCAGATAGCGCCGAGTTCGCTTCTCGACGTGAGAGACACGCTCTTGAAGGGTCCGCCGCATCGTGGGTGAGAGGTCCGGTCGATCACTCTCGCCCGGACGGCCCGCATACGGCGTATTTCCATACATTACACCCGAATAGTGGGCCCAGCGGCGTAAACACTTTCGGTCATCGAAACGCGAAAAATACGAGTTTCGGCCCCAATTGCGGCCAAATCCGTTCTCACAGAATCGATTCGGCTGTGCCATACACGGCGAGGACGACCGCGCAGGCGTACTCGCCGCTCGGCGCCTCGGTGGTAGCGGTTTGGGTCTCGACCGAGTCGACCGACCAGTCCCGCAGGGCTCGCCCGGCGTCGATGCCCTCCCGGACCCGCGTCTCCACGGTATCCGAATCTGTCGGCCCCGCTGATTCATAAAACAGGCCCGGGCCATCACCCGTCGTCCAGGCGAGAGCGGCCGAGGTGACTCCCGGCCCCGCGACCGTCGACGCGGCTTCGACGACTGTGAGCCGGTACCCGGCCGGACCGAGGTCTGGGGCCGCACCGTCCCGAATGACCGTCCCGTCGGCCGGGACGATAGAGGAGACGCTCACGAGGTTGTAATTGTGGACGTTGGCGGCGGGCAGGGCTGCGTCGTACGCCGCGGTCTCCCTCGGCCCGCGGCCCGT
>CAZJZA010000284.1:0-2152 GCA_964550355.1 uncultured Halobacteriales archaeon | reverse complement strand
TCTTCCCGATGTACGGCCGGTTCGCCGTTCGGGTGGAATTCTGGGGCGAGGAGATCGACCGCCTCTCGAAACTCGACCCTCTCGAAGGGACGGTCAAATCCGAGGAGCCGGCCGTTCTCGTCCACCCGGCAGAACACTACTCGCTCCCGGAGGACCACCTCGAGAATGCCATCGAGCAGATCCAGACGGACATGGAAGAGCGGGTTCGCTACTTCGAGCGCCAGGGCGACCTGGTTGCGGCCCAGCGCATCGAGGAGCGCACCACGTTCGATCTGGAGATGCTCGAGGAAACCGGCTACTGCTCGGGGATCGAGAACTACGCCCTCTACCTCTCGGACCGCGAGCGGGGCGAGGCTCCATACACATTGCTCGATTACTTCCCCGACGACTTTCTAACCGTCATCGACGAGTCCCACCGAACCGTCCCCCAGATCCGCGGTCAACACGCGGGTGACCGCTCCCGTAAGGAATCGCTCGTCGAGAATGGCTTTCGCTTGCCGACGGCCTTCGACAATCGGCCGCTGACCTTCGAGGAGTTCGAGGAGCGGGTCGATCGGATACTGTACGTCAGCGCGACGCCCAGCGAGTACGAGCGGGAGGTATCAGGCCAGGTCGTCGAACAGATCGTTCGGCCCACCTACCTCATCGATCCCGCCATCGATGTCGAATCGGCCGAGAACCAGATCGACGACCTCCTCGCCCGAATCGACGAGCGGGTCGAGCGCGAGGAACGGGTGCTGGTCACAACACTCACCAAGCGAATGGCCGAGGACCTTACGGAGTACCTCGAGGAGGCCGGCGTGGCGGTCGAGTACATGCACGACGAGACCGACACGCTCGAACGACACGAACTCGTCCGGGGACTCCGTCTCGGGGAGTTCGATGTCCTCGTCGGGATTAACCTCCTTCGCGAGGGGCTGGATATCCCCGAAGTCTCGCTGGTCGCCATCCTCGACGCCGACCGACAGGGCTTCCTGCGCTCACGGACCTCGCTCATCCAGACGATGGGTCGGGCCGCCCGTAACCTGGGCGGTGAGGTCGTCCTTTACGCCGACGAGATGACAGAGGCGATGCAGGCGGCAATTCAGGAGACCCGTCGCCGCCGCGAAATCCAGCGAACCTTCAACGAGAATCACGACGTCGAGCCCAGCACCATCGACAAGCCGGTCGGGGAGGTCGACCTCCCCGGTTCGGGCGAAGAGACCGACTCCATCGCCGGGCGGGAGCCCGCAGACGAATCCGAGGCTGCGGCCCTGATCGCCGAACTGGAAGATCGGATGCAGACGGCCGCCCAGGACCTGGAGTTCGAACTCGCAGCGGACATTCGCGATCGCATTCGCACCGTCGAACGGGAGTTCGACCTGAACTCGGGGATCGAACCGGCTCCCGAGGATGACACCGTCCCGGTCGAGTGAGGAATGCAAACCGCCACGCCCGCGAGCGAACTGCTGGAACCCCAACTGTTACCCCCGACTCAGCAAAACGACAGGTATGATCGTGGTGCAAAACCGCTTCGAGATCGCCGAGGAGTACGAGGACGCCTTCATCGAGCGGTTCCAGAATCGCGAAGGGGATATCGAGAGTCGTGAGGGCTTTCGGAAATTCGAACTGCTCAGACCGGCGGATGAGGACACGAACACCGTCGTCGCGATGACTGTTTGGGACACGAAGGCGGACTTCGAGGCCTGGACCGACAGTACGGCCTTCGAGCAGGCCCACGACTCGGATGCGCCCCGCGAGATGTTCGAGGGCCATCCGACCCTCGAAATCCACGAGGTCGCAGTCGAAGCGAGCCCCGACTCGTCCTGATGCCCATCCCAAATTCGTTCTACGCCCACCCCAACTCCTTCAAACCCATCCCAAACTCGTTCTAAGCCTACCCCAACTCCTTCAAAACCCACCCCCCGGTCTTGGACTCCCCGAACAGTCCTGACCACTCTCCCCGCGGCTACAACCGCTTCGCGAGTTGCCCGGCCGTCTCCACTCCGATTCCCGGCACGTCTCGGAGCTCAGATTCGGTCGCCTGCCGAACGCCCTCGACGCTTCCGAACCGGCGAAGGAGCCCTCGCCGTCGTTCCGGTCCGATGCCGTCGACGGACTCGAGGACCGTCGAAACCTCGTCCCGAAGCGTCTGATGGTACTGGACGGCAAA
>CAZJZA010000283.1:0-2168 GCA_964550355.1 uncultured Halobacteriales archaeon | reverse complement strand
CGCCCCGGCTCGTATTGTAGTACACCTGGTTTGCCGAGCCCAGTTGTCCGTGGAGGTCGCTCAGATGGGCAATCGTGAAGTCTGGGGAACCCGCCGGGGCCGAACGTCCATCGAAGTACCGCCACTCTCCGAGATGACTGGTATCAATACCCATGTATGCCGCTCGTCCTACACGCGCGCGCCGTATAACTGGTTCTCTCCGGCCGAATCCGCACAAACGTTTTGAGGGTCCCCCGAGTCCACTTAAACAATGGTGGAATTGCGTGATCTACTCGACGACATCGTGGCCGAGCCCGATGCCCTCTTTCTTTTCTCTCCGACAGGGTCTGAATACGAGGATGCAGCGGCGATGGAGGACACACCGGTGGTCGTCGTGGACACGGAAAACGAGGTCGAAGCAGACGTGTTCGTCGAAGTGCCCCTCGAATTCGACGACGTCAAAGATTGCATTCGGTTTGCCCTCGAAGGTGCGACTGACCAGGAACTCATCGAACCGGGTGACGAGGTTGCCACCGTCGTGAGCCTGTTCGGAGACGGTCGGGACATGATCGCCCGCGTACGGGTGCAGGAGGGCACCCATGGCATCTACGACCTCTTTACGGGTTCGCGAGCCGAGCCGGACGTCCTTCGGGACGCCTTCGACGTGGCAATCGAACTCGGGAAGAAGGGACAGAAAGGCAAGCCAGTCGGCGCCCTGTTCGTGGTCGGTGATGCCGGGAACGTAATGAATAAGTCCCGACCGCTTTCGTACAATCCCTTCGAGAAGTCCCACGTCCACGTTGGTGACCCCATCGTGAACGTGATGCTCAAGGAGTTTTCCCGACTGGACGGTGCCTTCGTCGTCTCGGATTCCGGAAAAATCGTCTCGGCGTATCGGTATCTCGAACCCTCCGCGGAGGGAGTGGACATTCCGAAAGGGCTCGGCGCTCGCCACATGGCCGCGGGGGCCATCACTCGAGATACGGGAGCGGTCGCGATCGCATTGAGCGAGAGTGACGGCATGGTCCGGGCGTTCAAGGGCGGCGATCTGGTACTCGAGTTGGACCCGGAGGAATACTGAATGGTCGAAGGGATCGTCGATTGGACGGTGGAGACCCGGTATATCTGGGCTGCCGCAATTCTCGTCGCCGGGCTTTTTGGCGGGTATTTTCTCGGACAACTTAACAGGCGGATCCTTCACGGCGTGGGCGTGAGCGATGCCGTCGAAGGGACGAGCCTGGAACGAACCGCCCGAAACTTTGGAACCGATACCGTCACCATTCTCGCCAGAGGTTCGGCGTGGCTGATCTACATTTTCGCCATCGTCTACAGTTTGCAGGTTGCTGGCGTCGTGGAGACAAGCGTGCTTCTAAGGCGTGGGGCCGACCTGCTTCCCTCGTACATCCTTGCGGCTCTCGTCATAATGGGAGGGTTGTTGGTCGGAGACAAAGTGGAAATGTCGGTGGACGAGCGGCTCAAGGGAATCAAGTTCCCGGAGGTCTCTCTCATTGGCCGAATAGTCCGGTATACAATCGTTTTCATTGCGATCCTGTTGGCCCTTGCCCAGATTGGGGTCGCCGTCGGGGTTTTGATCATCTTGCTTGGGGCTTACCTCCTCGCCGTTATCGTCTTCCTTACGACAGCCCTTCACCAGTTACTCACAGCGGCTGGGGCCGGTCTTTATCTCCTCCTTTCTCAACCGTACAGTATCGGTGATCGAGTAGCGATCGGCGACCGGGAAGGGGTCGTTCAGGAGATCGATCTCTTCTCGACGAAGATCGAACAGGATGGTCGGGTTTTTCTCGTCCCGAATCATCTCGTCCTCAGGGAGGGTGCGGTACTGATTCGGGAGTGATCACTCGACTGGTTCGGCCGGGACGCCCGCGACTGTCGTTTCCGGTGGCACGTCCTCTGTGACCAGCGAGTTAGCCGAGACTCGTGCTCGGGCACCGATGTCGACGCCGGGGAGAACGATTGCCCCCGCTCCGATCATGGCTTCGGCCCCGATCGTGACCCGGCCGGTTCGGTATTCGTCCTGGAGAAATTCGTGACAGAGGATGGTGGCATCGTAGCCGATAATGGCGTCAGTTTCCACCGTGATGAGTTCGGGAAAGAACACGTCGGGGGTAGATTCGAGCCCCCATCTGGCTCCGGTCTCAACCGTCATCCCCAGCCGCCGGAACAGCCCG
>CAZJZA010000282.1:0-2186 GCA_964550355.1 uncultured Halobacteriales archaeon | reverse complement strand
GCTCGCCGCGGAACGTCTGATCCGTTCCGCTGACGATCACCCGTCGCCCCTCTTCAGCCAGGTGGTCCACGACGTTCACCAGTTCCACTGGGAAGAAATTCGCCTCGTCGATGGCGACGACTGACTCCCCATCGAGACGGTCGGGGATCGACCGGACGCCTGCTTCGGTGTTGTCGACGACGGTCGCTTCCCAGGTATGGCCCGCGTGAGAACCGAGTTCGGCCTGCCCGTAGCGATCGTCGACCGCCGGTGTGAACGCCGCGACGGACTGGCCGGCGATTTCAGTCCGCCGCAAGCGGCGCAAGAGTTCCTCGGTCTTCCCGGAGAACATCGACCCGGAGATGACCTCGACCCACCCGTTTTCCCTGATCGCGCGCATATGCTTTCAGGCTGAACCCAACTACTAAAATCCGTCCGATTCCTCGCTGTGTGCGCCGACGTTGTGTTGGCCCTCGAAGCTGATCGGGTCCGGTTCGATAAAGGCGTATTCGACGATTCGCTGACCCAGTGTGTCGAGTCGCTCTGCGAGATCCGGGTCCACCACCGCACCGTTCTTCACAGCCGCGTTCGAGTCCGGGATCGCCGCCTGGAACGGGAGCACCCAGGCGTCGAGCGCGCGGAGTACCCCTCGAAGATGATCGAGGGCCGGGAGTGGAAATCCGCCGCCGGCCACGGCGAGCAGACCGACCGTCGTGTCCTCGAACTCGTCGAAGCCACAGTAATCGAGGGCGTTCTTGAGCGGGGCCGAATACGAGCCGTGATAGACCGGCGTTCCGAGCAAGATGGCATCGAGGTCCCGGATTTCGGCCCGGAATTCGGGAGCGTCGCCGACGTCCCGGGTGTCGGCGTCGTACACCGGGAGGTCGTAGTACCGGAGGTCGACGAGTTTGGCCGTTCCACCGTGCTCCTCGACCGAATCGAGGGCGTGTTCGAGTCCGATTCGCGTCACGCTCTCGTCCCTGAGACTTCCGACGATTGCGCCGATAGTCGGTGGCATGGTCGATGGTTGGACTGTTCGGCACGTAAAGGTGATCAGATCGGGATCCGTCGATCAATTGGAGGAGAAGGGGAAGGGACAGTGGGGGGATCTACAGATGAACAAGGCGATTCATGATTGCAGTCGGACTGTGGTCGTTCCGACCTCAGGGTCCCGCTCGACGGCGAGCAGTTCGTCCGCTTCGAGGTCCGAAACGAGCCCGTGAAGCCATTTTCTACCATGGTTCCCTGCCGGCGAATAATCGACACGGATCCGGTGCCCGAGTTCGTCGAGCGTCAGTTCACCATATTCGCCCAGCGTGCGGACGATTCGCCCCCGGAATTGTCGGCGGCTCCCCTCGAAGGTCGGTTGGGTGGGAACGTCCGGCGCGGAGAAATCGCCCGTCTGGTAGGCCTGACACCACTCCCGCAAGGGACAATCTGCCTCGTCACAACGCGGCGTCTTCGAACAGGCCACCCCGCCGAGTTCCATGATGGCGTTGTTCCACTGGCCGGGTAATTCGGGCGACACCAATTCGTCGGCTGCCTCCTCGAAGGCCGCTTCGTCGTCCGGAACCCCGAACGCCCGGTAGAGCACCCGTTTGACGTTCGTATCGACGACGGCCCCGCCCGTTCCAAAGGCGAAGGAGGCGACGGCGGTGGCGGTGTAGGGACCGACGCCCATCAAGGACTTCAGGTCCGCTGGGTCGGCCGGAAGCTCCCCGTCGAATTCGTCGCGGACCTGTTGGGCTGCCTCGTGGAGATAGCGTGCGCGATTGTTGTAGCCCAGGCTGTGACCCGACCAGAAAGAGACGACAGCGGATCGGTCGGCAGCGGCCAGCCTCTCGATCGTGGGCCAGCGCTCTGTAAAGTCTTCCCAGGGCGCGACGATCCGGTCCAACTGGGTTTGCTGGCTCATCACCTCAGAGACCAGAATCTCGTATGGGTCCCCCGTTTCCCGCCATGGGAATGACCGGTGATCGGCCTGGTACCAGGCGAGAAGCGCCTCCCGAGCCGCTTTGATTTCGATCTCATCGCGGTTTCCGACCATGGTTTCGACGCCTTTGATACGAATCCGTGGCTTGAAAACCTGCGGTTGGCGGTCGGTGTCGCGCCGGATCAATTCTGACACCGCATCCGATTCACGATATTGCGTTCGAATCTTGACACGGCGTTCGAATCATTACATCGCACCCGAATCATGAAACCGG
>CAZJZA010000281.1:0-2217 GCA_964550355.1 uncultured Halobacteriales archaeon | reverse complement strand
GTCCGACGCCGAGGACGTGGCCGCAGACGGCGGAAACGTCGAACTCCAATCGGGAGACTCCCCACCGGTCGTCCTCGACAACCCGAAGATAGCGAAACCGTTCGAGGTCCTGGTCAAGGCGATCAACCGCCCGACTTACTGGGAACTCGATCCCACGATCGCCATCCTGCTCACCTTCCCGCTCATGTTCGGATTCATGATCGGGGACGTGGGCTATGGCTTGCTATACGCCGCCATCGGCTACCTGATCGTCACCCGCGTCGAGAGTGACGGGCTCAAAAGCCTGGGCGGCATCGCCGTCTGGGCAGGGGCCTTCACGGTGCTTTTCGGCGTGCTCTATGGCGAGATATTCGGGTTGCACGGGTTGGGCGACGTCCTCTGGGGCGGCCATCCACCACTTCACAAGGGCCTCCAGCCGAACTTCCTCGCGTACGCGCAGGCCTGGCTGTTCATGGCCCTGTTCGTCGGGCTCTTGCATCTGACCGCCGGGTACGTCTTCGGTTTCGTCAACCTGCTCTCTCACGGCGTCAAAGACGCCTTTTTCGAGAAAGGCTCGTGGATCGTGCTGATGGGCGGGATCTGGCTGTGGATCTTCAGCACCCACGCGGCAGCGGCAAAACCCGACCTGCTGTTCACGGTGTTCAACCGGCCCGAGGCGACCCTGCCGACTGGTTCGACAATCGCCGCCGATCAGGTGGCCTTTTCGCTCGGATTCGGTGGATTCCCCGAGGTGTTCGGCCTCGCTGGACTGGCACTCGCCGGAATCGGGCTGGGCATGCTCGTCCTCGGGGAAGGCGCCCTCGGGCTTCTCGAGAGTCTCAACGTGCTCGTGAACGTCCTCTCGTATACCCGGATCGCGGCGGTCCTGCTGGCGAAAGCCGGGATGGCCTTCGTGGTCAACCTGCTCTTTTTCGGGGCCTACCTGGACCCGGAGGGGCTCTTTCACTTCCTCGTTGTCGGTGGCCACGCGCACGCGCCGGAGGGGGCGATGGTGCTCTTCGAGGGCCTGATCAATATGGGCCCGATCGGCTGGCTCGGCGGGGTACTCGTTCTCCTCGTCGGCCACCTTCTCGTGCTCGCGCTCGGGATCACAAGTGCCGGTTTACAGGCCGTGCGCCTCGAATACGTCGAATTCTTTGGGAAGTTTTATGAAGGCGGTGGAGCCAACTATGAGCCGTTCGGATACACTCGTCATTATACGACCACGGACTGAGTAACCCATGCTAGACACACTTGCAAACGTCGTCGGTTTGGTCGCACAGGAAGCAGCTATCCCGCCAACGGCCGGGGCCGCACTCGCCGTTGGACTCGCCGCGCTCGGAGCCGGTATCGCCGAGCGAAGCATCGGCGCCGCAGCGATGGGCGCAATCGCCGAGGACGAAGACCTATTCGGGATCGGACTGATCCTGACGGTCATCCCCGAGACGCTCGTGATCCTCGCGCTCGTGACGATCTTCGTCGTCTAAGCTCGCCAATCAATGAGTCTTGATACGGTCGTCGCGGACATTCAGGCGGAAGCAGAAGCCCAGGCCGAGGAGATCCTCGCGGAGGCGGAGGAGGAGGCCGAAGCGATCCGCGAGGAGGCCGAAGCCGAGGCCGAAGCGATCCGCGAGACGGCCGAACGGAACGTCGAGGCGGAGATCGAACAGGAGCGAGACCAGCGCATTTCCAATGCCACCCTCGAGGCCAAACAGAAGCGCCTGGAGGCCAGGCGAGACGCGCTCTTTACCGTTCGCGAGCGGGTCGAGGAAGCCATCGCGTCGCTCCCCGAGGACAAACGGAAAACCCTGACTCGCGAACTGCTCGAAGACGCGACGACGGAGTTCGACGAGGCTGACGTGTACGCCCGTCCGGCGGATACGGACCTCGTAACGGAGATCCTTGAGGACTACGACGGCTTCTCGCTTGCCGGGGAAACGGACTGTCTCGGTGGGGTCGTCCTCGAGGGCGAGGACGGTCGGATCAGGGTCGACAACACGTTCGACTCGGTCCTCGAAACCGTCTGGGACGAGAACCTGAAAGCGCTCAGTGACGTGCTCTTCGAGGAGCAATGAGTACCCGCTCGGCCAATTACGAGTACGTCGTCGCTCGGGTTCGACACCGTCGGGCCTCCCTGTTTGATGAGGACGATTATCGGAAATTGCTCGGCATGGGGCTGGGCGGTATCGCCCGGTACATGGAGGAAAACGACGGCTTCATCACAAAAGAGGACCTTGA
>CAZJZA010000280.1:0-2218 GCA_964550355.1 uncultured Halobacteriales archaeon | reverse complement strand
AGAGGTCGACAAGTCGGTGTGGGAAACCGAGGACTACCGCAAGCAGTACGTCGGCGTCCTCGGATCCGCCACCGCCCAGCAGGCGATTCGCAAGAACACCGAAGCGTGGCGGTCATTCTTCGCGCTGAAAGAGAAAGGCGAAGCCAACGGCCTGCCGGGGTACTGGGGCAACGAGGAAGAGGGTCGGGAGTTGCGGACGTACATTCGCAACGACCAGTACACGCTGGAAACGGGCGACCGTTCCCGTCTCGAAATCCCCGTCGGGAAAGACCTCAAGGACGAGTACGGTCTGGGACATACCGAGCGTCTTCGCCTCGAAGTCACTGGCGTTCCGAAATGGGACGGCAAGCAGGGGCGGTTGGAATTGTACTACGACGAGTTGGACGACCGATTCAGAGCCATTCAGCCTGTCACCACGGACGATTCTCGACAGGACTCACCATTAGCCGACGAGACGGCTGCTCTGGATATTGGCGCAAACAATATCGTCGCCTGTACGACCACGACCGGCCAGCAGTACCTGTACGAAGGCAGAGACCTCTTCGAGCGATTCCGCGAGACAACGCGAGAAATCGCGCGGCTACAGTCGAAGCTCCGCGAGGGGCGCTACTCCTCGAAGCGAATCCGACGCCTGTACCGTCGCCGGACGCGGCGGCGCGATCACGCCATGGACGCCCTCGCCCGCGATCTCATGGAGCGACTGTACGACGAGGGCGTGGCGACGGTGTACGTGGGCGACCTCACCGACGTACTGGAGACGCACTGGTCGGTGAGGGTGAACGAAAAGACGCACAACTTCTGGGCGTTTCGGGCGTTCATCGACCGGCTGGCATGTACCGCCGAGGAGTTCGGCATCATCGTCGAAGTTCGGCCCGAGGCGTGGACGAGTCAGACGTGTCCGAACTGCGGTTCGACCGAGAACACTACGCGGCATCAGGACACGCTCACGTGTCCGTGTGGCTTCGAGGGCCACGCGGACCTCACTGCGTCGGAGACGTTCCTGAGACGGCACGAAACAGACGTACCACGGCCGATGGCACGGCCCGTGCGATTCGAGTGGGACGACCACCGATGGTCGGAGATACCACACTCTCTCGAAAGTCCCAAAGAAGCGCGCACAAACCAGAGTATCCTACACGCGTAGGAGAAAGTCGCTTGCGTGGTGGTTCGGCATGAGCCGAGACCCCCAACGCGAGGAATCCCCGTCCTTCAGGGCGGAGAGGATGTCAAAGGCGAGAGCTGCCGATTCGTCTCAAAAGAAACGCGAGTTACAGGCGGAGATACTGGGCATGGAGGGTTTCCTCGACTTCGAGCACGTTTTCCTCGTCGACGAATCCCTCCCTTATGGCGAGTTCGACCGTCTCGGTCCCGACGAGATTGGCGATACTCGCTCGCGAGAGAGCGTCGATGACTGACTCGGTTTCGACGGCTTCGCCGCCGTAAAAGTCCTCTGTGACCGAGAGGGAGATCGATCCCTCCTCGAAGGTCTCCCCGAGCACGTCCGCATCACAGATCGTGATCATCAGGCCGCGGTCCGTGGGCCGCTCCGTGAGGATCATTCTCCCTGAATGAGACGCTCTTCTTCGGATTCCTGCATTTCGGTGGCGGTCTCGCGCATCTCCGCGGCCTCCTCGTCGCGTTCGAGGCCTTCGAGGGCGCGGGCTTTCTCCTCGTAGACGGCAGATTCCTGAAAGCCCAGCCGAATCGCGTTATCGAGACACTCCAGTGCGTCCTCGTGCTGGCCGCGTTCGACCTGGATGTAGCCGAGGTTGTACCAGGCCTGGGGCAGGCGCTGGTCGTCTCGGACGGCGTCTTCTGCGTGCTGGAACGCCGACTCGTCTTCGCCGCGTTCCCAGAGCGCATAGGCCAGGTTCGTATGCGCGAGTGCCGCGAACTCCCCGTCCTCGTCGACCTGGAGAGCCTCTCGATGGGAGGAGACGGCGGCGTCCCACTCCTCGAGTTCGCCGTGGGCGATTCCCTTGTTGACCCACGCTTCGGCCTCGCGAGTGTCGTCCTCGGCGTATCTGGCCGCTCGTTCGAAGGTCTCGACGGCCTGTTCGTCCCGGTTGATGGCCATGTACTCGATCCCCACGTCGATGAGCGAGTCGGCGTCGACGCTTCCCCCGGCGATATTCCGGTCGTCAAGGAGGGCGGTCACCGACCGGGCGTCGACCGGATCGGAGGGCGACGGGGCGTCCACGTGGGGCTCGGGCGGGTC
>CAZJZA010000279.1:0-2227 GCA_964550355.1 uncultured Halobacteriales archaeon | reverse complement strand
GCATGGAGGAGTTATTGTGTACCGGAGAAAATTGGGAGTTTGAATGAAAAGGTCGTCCCTTCCCCTTCTTCGCTCTTCACAGTGAGAGCGGACTCATGTAACCCCAGGATTTTTTGACAGATGGCCAGCCCGCCCGACTGCACTCGCCTGCCGCAATTTTCGGAACGCTCACTCGCTTCGACGGGCCTCGAGTTCCGAAAGCAGATCCTCGACGTCCATGTCCTGCATCGCGAGCAAGACGAGGAGGTGATAGACAAGGTCGGCCGCCTCGTGGGCCACCTCCGCCGACTCGTCGTCCTTGGCGGCCAACACGAGTTCCGTGGTCTCCTCGCCGAGTTTCTCGAGGACGGCGTTTTCGCCCTTCTCGTGGGTGAAAAGCGAAGCCGTATAGGAGTCCTCGGGCAGGGTTTCTTTCCGGGATTCGATCGTTTCGAACAGGTCGCTGAGGATATCCTCGCTCATATTTCGGTCACCTCCCTGATGTCTTCGAGGTCTTCGAACTCCTCGTGGGGCCGGCTGCCCTCGTCGAACACCGACTGTTCGACGGCGATCGGGGCGTCGGTCCGGGCCGCGAGCGCCAGTGAATCACTCGGGCGGGCGTCGATGACCGCCTCCGAGCGGGGCGTATCCAGGTGCAGGTCGGCGGTGAAGGTGCCATCCTCCAGTCCGCTGACGACGACCTGGTCGACCCGGCCGCCCAGTTCCTCGATGATGTCGAGCATCAGATCGTGGGTCAGCGGGCGCCCGATATCCCGGGCGTCCATCCCCCGGGCGATGCTCACGGCCTCGTCGAACCCGATAAAAATGGGGAGTTGCCGGGCCTCCTCGTCGGCCACGCCGATGAGAACCACCGGGATCGGCCCCTCGGCGGTTCCGGCAACTCGGACCCCGTCGATATATGCCTCCATACAGGCGCTGGGAGTTGCAGGTAGAAAGGATGCCCGCTCCCGCTCAGAAAGAGACGATGGTGAGGATCCGGACGAGGATGCCAAAGAGTGCCCCGAAGGCGATGACCGTCTTCGGATCCATCGTCAACGCGTTCGTGCTCTCGGAGTCGAAGTACCGGACTAGTCCGGCACTGGACATCAAGCCGCCCGAGTTCTTGCCGCTGCTCATATACGAGTAAAGCGGGGAGACGGGCCTAAACCTTTCGGGCGAGGGCCGAGAGCAACCCTTATGCAATGCGCGGGGGTATCCTGCGTACGCGATGACTGACGTCACCCTTATCGACTTTCACGCGGACTGGTGTGGCCCCTGCAAGACACAGGACCCGATTATCGAAGAGATCGAGGACGACTACGATGACCGTGTCACGTTCGAGTTCGTCGACGTGGACGCGAACCCGGACATGGCAAACGAGTACCAGGTCCGATCCATCCCCACCGTTATCGTCGAGTCCGGAGACGACGTCATCGAGCGCTTCGTCGGTGTGACCCAGCGCGAACCGATCGAGGAAGCCCTCGAGGCGGCTGGCGCCTGATTACCTGATTTGGAGGCCGAATTCTTTCCCGTCGTTTTTTTCTCCGAGCGTTAGCAAAAGCGGCGTGAGCGATTCCACGCTCGCGGCGTTTTCGAGTGAGCCCGCCGAAAGCGTCCCGAGGCCCTCGATTTGCTCCGCCAGCGAGCGCACCCTTTCGACTGCTGTCTCGCTTCTTCCGAACACGAGGGTGTCCATTTCAAGTGACTTTGTGAGATCCGCGAGTCGCCCGGCAGGAAGAGTGTGAAACGCCCCTACGACCGGAATCGGGTCCGGGACCTTCGTGCGGACGAGCGCCGCGACGCTACCCTGGGGTGGCGGTGCGTACGTCATGCCATGCTCGCTTCGTTCCATTCCGACGGCCGGGGTGACGACGATCGCGTCATCCGGGAGTCGGTCGCCTACGTCGTCGAGCAGGTCGGAGAGGTGATACGGGGACACTGCCAGGATGAGGAAATCCCCGCGTTCGGCGGCCATGCCGTTCTCGAATCCGTTGATCGTTCGGTCGACGCCGTGGTCGGCGAGGATAGTTTCGTAATCGAGTGCGGCTTCACGGGCCCGCTCCGGGTCCCGAGAGCCGACGAGCAAGTCGTGGTTCGTGTCCCGGCCCCACCGGAGGGCAAGCCCTGCCCCGAGGTCGCCGGTCCCACCCAGGAGTGCGATTCGCATGCATCGAGAAACCCGCCGACCGGCGAAAAGGGTTGTGCGGTTGGACGACGCGGAGGGGTAAGGAGGGGCGAAGGTGGGATA
>CAZJZA010000278.1:0-2243 GCA_964550355.1 uncultured Halobacteriales archaeon | reverse complement strand
CTGCTTGCTAATCGCCTCGACGACTGCCGGGTGGGAGTGTCCCAGCGGCGTGCAGGCGTAACTCGCGCCCATGTCGAGGTACTCCGTGCCCGATTCGTCACGGAGCATCGCGCCGTCGCCGGACTCGATCCGAATCGGCTTCGGAGAGAAGACGAATTCGCTCATTGGGCCTCCACGGCGTTCGGACGAATCGTTGTTCCATCGCCTTCTAGTGCACCGGAAACCGGTTTCTCCGCGTTGGCGTCGGCGATGACCACGCGATCAGCGCCTGATTCGATTGCCTCCCGAGCCGCCATTACTTTGCGACCCATGAACCCCTCGGCAACCGCTTCGAGTTCCTCGAAATCGGTCGGCGTCTCGACGGTCTCGATCCGGGTGTCGGGGTCCTCGGGGTCAGCAAAAACGCCGGAGACATCGGTCAACTCGACGAGGGTTGCTTCGAGTGCTCCGGCAACGGCGGCCGCCGCCCGGTCGGCGTCGCTGTTGACCGCGGTCCCCGCCTCGGACAGCATCGGAACGCTAACGACCGGGGTGTACCCCGCCTCGAGAAGCATGGTGAGCAACTCCTCGTTGACCGACTCGATGGTTCCTGAGTGGTCCCCCCGACGGATCTTTTTCTTGCCGTCCTCGAGCACCCGGACGGCCGACTTGCGCCGACCTTCGAGGACTCGTCCGTCGGGGCCGGAGAGGCCCACGGCGTCCACCCCGATGTCCTGGAGCTGGGTGACGAGGTCGAGGTTCAACTTGCCGAAGACCATTTTGAATACCTCCATGGTTTCAGCGTCAGTAAACCGGCCCACGACGCCGGCTGGTGTTTCGACGTACTCCGGTTCGATTCCCATCCGTTCGAGGGTTTCGTCGACTGCGGTTGACCCACCGTGGACGACGACGAGGGATTTCCCTTGGTTCACGAGGTCGGCGACGTCAGCCAGGGCTCCTTCGGGGTCGACGGCGCGTGCCCCGCCAATCTTCACGACGACTGTCATGGTGATCCTACCGGGTGCAGTCCCGTAAACTCCAGGCCTGCGGTCTCTTCGAGGCCGTAGGCGATGTTCGCGGCGTGGATTGCCTGCCCGGAGGCACCTTTCATCACGTTGTCAATGGCGCTGAAGACGACGATCCGGCCGTTGCGCTCGTCCATTTCGAACCCGATTTCGGCGTTGTTGGTCCCCGCTACCGCCTTGGGTTCGGGGTAGCGATAAATTCCGCCACCACCGGTGACGATTCTCACGAACGGTTCGTCGCCGTAGGTCTCCCGGATGGCTTGCCAGATGTCGGCTTTCTCGGGCAGGTCGCTCGGGTAGAGATGACTGGTCGCAGCAGCCCCGCGGACCATGTCCACTGCGTGGACGGTAAAAGAGACGCCACGGCCGAGTTGTTCTTCGATTTCGGCCTCGTGACGGTGCCCTGTCGGCGCGTAGGGTCTGACCACGCCCGACCGCTCGGGATGGGAAGAGGCTGGCCCGCCGCTTGCTCCACCTTCCGAGGAGCCGACTTTCAGGTCGGCGACGACACGGTCCTCGGGGTCGATCAAGCCGTGTTTAACGAAGGGGTAAAGCCCCAGTATCGTGACCGTGGCGTTACACCCGCCGGTCGCGATGAGTGATGCGTCTTCGAGTTTCTCACGGCCGATCTCGGGGAGGGCATAGACCGACTCCTCGAGGAGTTCCGGAGCGACGTGGCCGTCGTACCACGTGTCATAATCCGCGGGATCCGAGAGGCGAAAGTCCGCACTCAGATCGACGACGGTGTCCGCGACCGTCTGGAACTCCTCGATGCGTTCCATCGAGACGCCGTGTGGTGTCGCCGCGAAGAGGACGTCGACTGGTTCGAGTTCGCCTGGATCCGCAAAGCGGAGGTCCAGGTGCCGGAGATTCGGGTGGACCGAGCCGACGGTGCGGTTGGTGAACTGTCGGCTCGTGGCCGCAACGAGGGCGAATTGGGGGTGGCCGTCGAGGAGCCGCAACAGCTCACCGCCGGCGAATCCACTGCCGCCGATGACGGCTGCGGTGTACGTGCTCATGGGATCCCTCCGACCGCCGGGCCGGCGATCTGGATACAAACGCGCATATGCTGGTTCACAGTGGGCGGGTCTTCTTAGTCGTGTCGAGATTCGCAAATATCTGTTGGAATCTATTCACATGCCCTTTTGTGACTTATCTCCACGAACTCCATGCTCTCGTTCGACTTCGCCTGCTTGCGGGTGCCCCCCTCGCCTCCCCCAGACACTCTTGTCGCGGGGG
>CAZJZA010000277.1:0-2261 GCA_964550355.1 uncultured Halobacteriales archaeon | reverse complement strand
CGTCGTGGCCGCCGCTTCCTACGCTGCCCGGATGGCCCGGGCCGAGGGCGGCTTTGAGACCGAGGTCGACGCCCCGCGCATGATCGCCCAGATCCAGTCCGTCGACGTGACGGACCCGCAGGCTGCCCGCATGCGCATTTTGCAGGAAAAAGACCGGTTGATGGAGCTGGCCGACGAGCAGGATCCCACGCTGGTCAAGTTCGGCGGGGGAAGCGAGGACCTCGAGGTACGGGTCGTCGACACGCCGAACGGCCAGATGGTCGTGACACATCTCATCGTGAACGTCCAGGACGCCATGGGCGGCAATGCGGTCAACACGATGGCCGAGGCGCTGGCCCCGGAAATCGAGGACCTCTCGGGCGGCGACGTGGAGATGCGCATCCTCTCGAACCTGGCGGACCGCCGGCTCGCCCGGGCGACCTGTACGGTCCCGCCCCAGGAACTCGCCGACGAGGACAGCGAGTTCACCGGCGAGGAAGTGCGCGACCGGATCGTCGATGCCTGGGCGTTCGCCATGGGCGATCCGTACCGCGCGGCAACCCACAACAAGGGGATCATGAACGGCATCGACGCGGTCACCACGGCCACGTTCAACGACTGGCGGGCGATGGAGGCCGGCGCGCACGTGTACGCGGCTCAGGGTGGTTACGACTCGCTGACGAGTTACGAGGTCGACGCGGACGGGAACCTCGCCTGCACCATCGAACTCCCGATCCAGGTGGGAACCGTGGGAGGCGCGACCGGCCTCCAGCCGGTAGCCCAGGCCGCCATGGAGATCCTCGACGTCGACTCGGCCCCGGAGATGGCTGGTGTCCTTGCCTCGGTCGGACTCGCCCAGAACCTGGCCGCGCTTCGGGCCCTCGTGAGCGAAGGGATACAGCAGGGTCACATGCGCCTGCACGCCCAGAATTTGGCGATTCAGGCCGGGGCAGATGGCGACCAGATCGACCGCGTGGCCGAGCGGATGATCGAGGAGGACGCGATCGGACAGGCGGAAGCCGAGGAAATCTTGGCGGAACTCGAGGAATAACGGCGGGCGTCTTTTCACCGTTTCTAGTAACAAATCGCCCGGCGGTTTTCACATATATGCACAATACTGCACTCGATTTGTGTGTCAATCTCTCCCACGTAAACGGATCCCATACGCCTGATTGACGCCCAGCAACTCTGATACCTGCGGTTAGCGGGCCGCCTCGCCCGGTTCGCCGTGACTCCAGCCCAACACATATTAATAGCTGGGACAGTAGTGTTGAATCAAGATGGCAATACTCTCCGACGAAAACCGCGACGATGTCAGAGAAGTCTTCGAGCAGATGGACCGTGAGATCACCGCACACGTCTTCACGGACGACAACTGTGAATACTGCGATGAGACCGTCGAACTCAACGAGGAACTCGCAGAACTCACCGATCTTTACACCCTCGAAGTCCACGACCTGGAAAGCGAGGCGGCCGAGGAGTGGGACGCGACGACGTACGACAACGCGCCGGTCACCGTGCTGACAGACGGCGAGATTCGGGGCGTCCGGTACTTCGGCATCCCCTCCGGCCAGGAGTTCGGGGCCTACGTCCGGGATATCGTGGCCGTTTCGACCGGTGAGAGCGGCCTCGACGAATCCATCAAGGCCGAGCTGGCAGAGATCGACGAACCGGTGAACATCAAGGTCTTCGTCACGCTGACCTGCCCGCACTGCCCGCAGGCCGTCGAGACCGCTCACAAGTTTGCGATCGAGAATCCGAACATCACCTCCGAGATGGTCGAGGCCCAGGAATTCATGGAACTCGCCCAGCAGTTCGGTGTCCGGGGGGTCCCCCAGGTTAACATCAACGACGAGGCCGGCGAGTTCACGGGCGCCCAGCCGCCCCAGCAGTTCCTCGAACAGGTCAAGGCCGCACTGTAAGTCGGCACAACTGCGCTTTTTCGCCCGTTCTGACCACCGGCTAGTTGACCATCACGACGAATGCGCGATCACCTGCGACGGATTTGGGTCAGGCACCCGTGTCTTGCGAACGTCAGGCATGCGTCTGACACACGCGGGCTTCATTTCAAGTGGAAACCCCACCGATTCGACTCGAATATGACTCGTGGCGAGGCATTCGGTCACACACTCGATACGTGAATACCCGCACCATAATCGGCCGATAGCGGCCGATTTGAACCCCTTTGTTTCGACTGGAACTTCACACTTGCAGTCAGAAATTGTTTCGGGGGGGTGGTGGTTGGCCCCTCACGTCACTTCTCGACGTCGAGAAGGGCGACC
>CAZJZA010000276.1:0-2269 GCA_964550355.1 uncultured Halobacteriales archaeon | reverse complement strand
CGGGCCATGAGCGGGTTACCCGAGATCGGGTCCTCCAGCTCGGGGAAGCCCTCGATGACCTCGGTCATCTCGCTGCCGCGCTCCCCACAGCCCACGTAGACCACGATATCTGCGTCGGCCCACTTGGCGAGCTGGTGCTGACTGACCGTTTTGCCGGAACCGAACGGGCCCGGAATCGCGGCCGTCCCACCCTTCGCCAGGGGAAAGAGTCCATCGAAGATGCGCTGTCGTGAGACCAGCGGCTCGGTCGGGGTCTGCTTCTCGGCCGACGGCCGGGCCGTCCGGACCGGCCACTCCTGGTGCATCGTGATCTCCTCACCGGAGGAAAGGGTGAGGACCGGCTCCTCGACGGTGTAGGAACCCGATTCGACGGCGGAGACTTCACCGCCATCCGAATCCGGTGGGACCATGATCTTGTGCTCGATGGAAACGGTCTCCTCGACGACGCCGACCACGTCACCCGGTCCGACGGTGTCTCCTTCCTCGACGGTGGGTTCGAACTCCCATTCCGTTTCGAGGTCGATCCCCGGGGCGTCGACCCCGCGGTCGAGAAACGCACCCATCTCCGCTTCGAGAATTTCGAGTGGGCGCTGGACCCCGTCGTAAATCGAGTCAAGCAGTCCCGGACCCAGATCGACCGTGAGGGGTTCGCCCGTCGACTCCACGGGTTCGCCCGGGCGGACGCCCGAGGTCTCCTCGTAGACCTGGATTGTCGTCACGTCGCCTTCGATCTCGATGACCTCGCCCATGAGCCCTTCCCTTCCGACGTACACGACGTCGTTCATCTGGGCGTCGAGGTCCGTGGCGGTCACGACCGGACCGCTCACGCTTTCGATTTGACCGTGTGCTGTAGTCTGCGTACTCATTAGGATTCCTCCTCGTCCATCAGGTCGATACCGATCGCCCGTTTGATCTGTCCGCGAAGCCCGGTCGCCCCCGCCCGGCCGCCCCCGAGGGTGACGACTGTCGGCTCGATGCTTTGGGAGACGGTCCGCTGGGTCCCACGGGAGAGGTGTGCCAGATCGTCGGCGTGCATGATGACGATGCCGACGTCCTCCCGTTCGAGGATGCGCTCGACCGCCTCGTCGAGGCGGTCTGCTTTCTCCGCATCCCTGACGTTCTCGAAGACGTGGACCCCGGCGAGGCGAAACCCAGTCGTGAACTCGGGTGCGCCAATAACGGCGATCTCCTGGGTCATAGCATCACCAGTTCCTCTTCGATCGTCGACCGGGAGAGGTCCGTTTCCACGCCGTGTGCGATCGCCCGGATGTTGTCGACCTCTCGCTCTTTCGCCAGAATGTAGGCGAGGACCGGACAGACCGAGAGCGGATAGACGTGCGAGAGTCGGTCCGAGTAGGAGAGCAACGCCTCCTCCAGAGCCCGCTCGAACGCGCTTATTCCCCGTTCGTCCTGGAGGGCATCGATTGCCCCGGAGAGGTCATCGCCATAGCGACTCTCCCGGACGTGGGCGATTAGTTGGTCGGTATCCGAGACGAGCGAGCCGATCTCCTTCCGGGAGAACAACTGGCCCCCGTCGATGAAGTACTCGGCGGGGTCGATGTCGGCCCCGGATCGGGCGATCCGGAGGGCGTTCAAGACGTTCCGGAAGTCGATTTCCGCCTGGAGGAACTCCTGGTACAGCTCGAGCGGGCCGGTTTCACCCGTCGATTCGAAAAATAACCCCTCGTAGTACGCCCGGTCGATCGCGTTCTCCAGGGGCGTGAGGAGGCCGGTCTCCTCGTAATCATCGACTGCAGCGTCGACGCTCTTGCCGAATTCAGTCTCCCCGATCTCCTCGAGGACCGCTTCGATGTCCGGTGCTGCGATCAGCCGGTCGAAAAACTCGGGTTCGAGTTCGCCGGCATCGATGAGGTTCTCCCGAATCTCCTCGTCGCTGGCCCCGGAATTCCGGCCACGGAGCACCGTTTTGAGGTTCCAGGCGTCGAACTTCCGCAGATAGCGGGCGACCAGTTCGTAGAGCTGGCCCTCCGAGAATCGAAGCAGGTCGTCGAACTCGCGGGCCAGGTTGCGGTTCAGCGCGTACTCGATCAGTTGCACGCCGCTGTAACGGGCCCCGAGTTCGTTGATCTCGGCCTGGTAGGGGGATTCCTCCATGAAGCGGGCGATGCCGCTGAGCCCCATCCCGAGCAGTTTCCGATAGTCGTCCTCGGAAAAGAGCGAGGCGCGTCGGTGTCTGACCCGGGCGACGACGTACTCGTAATTGGCCGATCGAATGCTCATTGCTCCTCGAAGAGCACGTCACTGAGCG
>CAZJZA010000275.1:0-2285 GCA_964550355.1 uncultured Halobacteriales archaeon | reverse complement strand
GCCTCGAGGGCCTCTCGATCCTCGTAATTGGTGTCGATGACGATTGGCACGTCGACCGCCTCCGCAACGGCCTCGACCGCCGCCGGGAGCACCGTTTCCTTCTCGACGCCATCCGCATCCACGTTGACGTCGATCAGATCTGCCCCGTTCTCGACCTGTTCGACGGCGAGTTCCCGGACCGGAGCCACGTTCCCGTCAGCGAGTGCCTCGGCGAGCGTCGATTCGGGACGGGGATTGATCCGTTCCCCGATGATCCTGACCTGGTCGTCCCTGTCGATGGTGATCGGGGATCCCGTCCCCTGGACTCTCGTCTGGAGTGACATATTACCTACGAGAACCGTTGCCGGCGGTCTCCAAAACAATTGTGTTCGCGGTCAACGATAGGGGTGGACCGCCCACTGCTCGAACGAAACCGGAGTTGGATAAAGACAACCTGAAATGGTGAAATCGGCGCCCTCAGCCACTCACCCCCGCAATCTTTAAGGAACGAGGTGACGAGGTTTCACTCGGGTTTCCGATGTCCGAGGAATTCGTACACGCACTAGCCGATCTAGAGGAGGACCGAGCAATCGAGATGGCAGAAGAGCGCCTCGAAGGGGGCGAGGATCCGCTTTCGGTGCTCGACGATCTCAAGGCAGGAATGGGTATCGTGGGGGACCGGTACGCCGCAGACGAGTACTTCATTCCCGACCTGATGTACGCTGGCGAGATCATCGAGCAAATCTCCGAACTGCTTCGGGAGGAAATGCCCGAGCAGGAAGAAGAGTACATCGGCACGGTCGTACTCGGTACCGTCAAAGACGACATCCACGACATCGGGAAGGACCTCGTCTACTTCATGTTCGATCTGAACGGCTTCGATGTCGTCGATCTGGGGGTCGACGTCTCGCCCGAGAAATTCGTCGAAGCGGTGGAGGAAAACGATCCCGAAATCGTCGCACTTAGTGGATTTCTCACGGCGGCTTTCGACTCCATGAAAGAAACCGTCGAGGCCCTCGAGGAGGCTGGACTCGTCGAGGAGTTCGACGAGGAGGAAATTCGTGAGGGTCGGAAAGTAATGATCGGGGGTGGCCAGATTACCGACGACGTTCGGGACTTCGCTCACGCCGACGGATACGAGAACGACGCACCGAGTGGCGTGACGCGGGCCAGAGAGTGGCTCGACGTCGCGTAAGCGCTACGAGAGTCAGAAAGGGGTGATGCCAGCACGAGCGGGGGAAACGTCCGTATTGAACCGGTTGCGGAGGACTTTTGAAACGAGGTATCGATAGACCGATCATGAACGGAATCGTCGCCTGCGAGACGCTCTATCCCGAACTTCCTCGGATCGATCCGGACGCAGAGATTGCCTATATTCCACAGTGGTACCACGAATTTCCGATCCATACGCCGGAGTCCGAGACGGCCCACCAACTGCTCCAAGAGCGCATCGACACCCTCGAGGAACGCGGCGTCGACCAGGTGACGGTACTCTATCACGACCCCGAAGCGCTCGAAGGGCTCCAGTCAGAAACGGTTCCACTCCACGTCTATCGCGGGGGGGATTGTATCGAACTCCACCTGGAGGGTGAACCAAACGGGCCGGGCGGCGAGCGAAAAGACGGGGGTACCTACTATCTCACCCGCGGCTGGATCGACGTCGGCGTCGACTCGTATAAGGTGTACAATGCGTACGCGGGTCGGCTCGATGAACTGCGGGACCGATTCGCCGAGGCCGAACGGGCCGATCCCGAGATGCGGGTTTCCTGGCCGGACAGCGAAAAAATAACGCGAGCCGCAGCGCGCAGCGAAACGATGCGCACCGATCCGGCGGCCCTCCTCCGAACCGTGATCGACGCCTACCGGCACGTCGTCTTGGTCGATACGGGAAATCTACAGCCCTTTCACCACGACTATGCAGAATCGTTTCAGGCGTTCCTTGCTGAAACCATCCCGGAGAACGAGTCGAGAGACGTGAGTCTGACCGTCGTGGAGGGAAACCTCGACCGTCTCCAGGCGATACTCACGACTCCCGAAACGGTTTCAGACGTGCTTACGCTGGATCCGGGAACCGCCGTGCCAAAAGAGCCCGGGTACCGCCCGGGGCCACAACACCACTGACGAAGCGGGTTTGTTCGGTACACATCGACGTTCATGTCCTCGTCAGTCTCCGCGAGTTTGTTCGATACAAACGAACGGATTTTCCCGGTCTCCTCCGCGGAACGGGCCGAAATCTGGCCGTCCGGCCAATTGAAATCACCCCGGGGAACGCTTTTCCCGTCAGCGGGTAGTGCTCACATATTGCC
>CAZJZA010000274.1:1878-2296 GCA_964550355.1 uncultured Halobacteriales archaeon | reverse complement strand
TTGGTGCTATGACCCCGACGGTCGAGCCGTTCGCACCCCGACTCGATCCACCCCTCCGGACCGCCCGGGAAACGATGCGCACCCGGCGAGGGTTTCTGCTCCGTGTTGGAGCCAATCCCACTGGATTCGGAGAATCGACGCCACTTCAGCCCATTACGGAATCGCTTGCGGAGAGCAAATCGGCGCTCGACCGGGCAGCAGCGGAATACGAGGAGACCGGCTGGCAGGGTGCGTTTCGCGTCGTTTCCGAAACCGCTGACGGCCTGCTCCGATATCCGGCCGCGAGACACGCGATTTCTCTGGCGTTTCTGGATCGGCAAGCGAAGCGAAAGGAGGTGTCGGTGCATCGATTTCTTGGGGGTGTCTCGGACGAATCGGTCTTGGTCGGCGACAACCACGCCATCAATCTCGCGGCTTT
>CAZJZA010000274.1:0-1868 GCA_964550355.1 uncultured Halobacteriales archaeon | reverse complement strand
CGAAGGGAGGTGCCGCTGCACCGATTTCTCGGGGGTGTCGCGGACGAACCGGTCGTGGTGAATGCAACGATCGGTGATGCCCCGCCGACGGAGACGACCGAAGCCGCAGCGGCGGCCCAAATGGAGGGATACTCCGCCATCAAAGTCAAGGTCGGCATCCGATCCGTCGATCGAGATCTGGAGCGGCTCAGGGCCGTGCGAAATCGTGTGGGGTCGGAGATCGAATTGCGAGCCGATGCGAACGGTGCCTGGGACCTCGAACAGGCTACCGCCTTCCTTTCCGGAGCAGCCGAACTCGACCTATCGTACCTCGAACAGCCGCTCCCGGCCGAACGGACAGCAGACCATGCCCAGTTGCGGGGGGAAAGAACCCAGATAGCGCTCGACGAGAGCCTCGCGACCACATCCGTCGATCGGCTTCTCGACGAGGGAATCGCAGACGTGTTCGTTTTGAAGCCGATGGCGCTGGGGGGAATCGATGTCGCCCGGGGAGCGGTGAAACGTATCCACCGGGCTGGGGCCCGGGCAGTCATCACCTCGATATTCGAGAGTGTGGTCGGGCGGACGGGCGCGGTGCATCTCGCAGCGTCGATCGGGGGGCTTCCCCCATCGGGTTTGGGAACGGCAGATCGCATCGTGAGGGACCTGGGGTCAGATCCGGCACCGGTCCGAGATGGGTCGATCATCCCGCCCGGAGAGCCGGGACTCGGGATCGAGGAGGTGACGGTTCGTGGATAAGTACCTCGAGCACTCGGTGCGGCGCTATCCGGACCGAACTGCACTACTCGACGCCGAATCCGGCGAAACCTGGACGTATAGTGAACTCGGGGAGTGGGCCGGTCGCATTGAAAACGGACTCCGGGAGCGTGGAATTTCCGCCGGTGACCGGGTCGCACTACTCATGTCCCGTTCTCCAGAAGCGATTGCCGCACTGTGGGGCGTCTTTCGTCGCGGCGCTACACTCGTCCCGCTGAATCCCGACGAACCGGGATCCAAGCGACAATCCAAGTGCGAGCGGGCTGGCGTCGAACTCCGAATTGCCGGGACCGAGACAGCCGAACCGGTTCAAGCGGGGAAACCGGCGGCGATCCCGACGATCGAGTTCGAAACCCTGGCAAGCACCGAAACAGAACGCAAGGAATCGAGCATCGAATCCGACGCATCTGAGAGGAAACGACGCATCGATGAGACCCGCGTCATCTTGTTTACCTCGGGGACGACCGGCACGCCAACTGGCGTCCGGCTCACGGGTCGAAACATTGGCGCGAGTGCGGCTTCGACCGTCGAGCGGCTCGGGGCTACGACCGATGACCGGTGGCTGCTCGATCTCCCGATCTGCCACGCGGGCGGGCTCTCGATACCCATCAGAACCGCGATGATCGGGGCGACGACCGTTCTTCGTGGTTCGTTCGATGCGAGCGAGACGGCCCGGACGATGGCTGAGTTCGACGTCACCGGTGTCTCACTCGTTCCGACGATGCTCGAACGATTGCTGGACGGGCAGACGATACCCGCTTCGCTCGAATTTGCCCTGATCGGTGGCGCAGCAACGCCACCGTCACTGGTAAAGCGAGCGCTCGATGCCGAAGTTCCCATTTACGCGAGTTACGGGATGACCGAAACGGCCTCCGGTATCGCGACCGCGACCCCCGCAGAACTCCAGCAGAATCCGGAGACGGTCGGCCGACCTGTCCGTGCCGCAACTGTCTCGATACGGGGAAGTACTGATCAGCCAGTCGAGGCCGGCAAATTCGGGGAAATCGCCGTCTCCGGGCCGATCGTAAGTCCCGGACCGATCGGCGGAACAGAGAGAAACCCAGAGGACCCCCTGCGGACGGGCGATCGTGGATACCTCACGGCTGCCGGTC
>CAZJZA010000273.1:0-2303 GCA_964550355.1 uncultured Halobacteriales archaeon | reverse complement strand
ACTACGGCGAGGAGACCAAATCCACCGCCGAACAGATCGAGTACGTCGTCGACATGGTCGAGGCCTACGATCTGGTCTACGTCGAGGACCCACTCGACGAGAACGACTTCGAGGGCTTTGCCGAACTCACAGGACGGGTCGGCAAGCAGACGTTGATCTGTGGCGACGACCTGTTCGTGACCAATACCGACCGCATCGGGGACGGCATCGAGCTAGATGCGGCCAATAGCGTCCTGATCAAGCCAAATCAGATCGGGACCCTCAGCGACACGGCCGATGCCATCGAACTGGCCCTCCGTGCCGGGTACGACCCCGTGGTCTCTCATCGGTCGGGCGAAACTGAGGACACCACCATCGCACACCTCGCCGTGGCGACCGACGCCCCGTTCATCAAGACGGGGACTGTCGGCGGCGAGCGAACCGCAAAACTCAACGAACTCATCCGAATCGGCGACGGTACATCATGAGCGAACGCGAGACATCAGACGAGACGACCCTCGAGGCCCCCGACGAGCCCGCAGAATCGGCGGACGAGGCTGGCGAGGAGGAGGCACAGACCGAGGACGTCATGGCAGCGGCGGACCCGGACCTGCTGATCCCCGTCGAGGAATACCTCGGCGCGGGTGTCCACATCGGGACCCAGCAGAAGACCAGCGACATGGAGCGGTTTATCCATCGCGTCCGGACCGACGGGCTATACGTCCTCGACGTAAGCAAAACGGACGAACGCATCCGCCCCGCCGCGGACTTCCTCGACAACTACGACCCCGAGCAGGTCCTCGTGACCTCCTCGAGGCAGTACGGCCGGTTTCCGGCCGAGAAGTTTGCCGAGGCGGTCGGGGCGCGTGCCCGCACGGGACGGTTCATCCCGGGGACGCTGACCAATCCCAAGTACGACGGGTACATCGAGCCCGACGCTCTGGTCGTCACCGACCCCATCGGGGACGCCCAGGCGGTCAAAGAGGCGATCACGGTGGGCATTCCGGTCATTGCGATGTGCGACTCGAACAACGCGACGAGCAACGTCGACCTCGTCATCCCGACGAACAACAAGGGCCGACGCGCTCTCTCGGTCGTCTACTGGCTGCTCGGCAACGAAGTACTCGACCGTCGCGGGGCCGAACCCGCCTACTCGCTCGGTGACTTCGAAGAGAGCGAGATCTGAGCGGACGACTCTCGAATTTGATCGGCACGTACTCAAGCGTTTTTTAGCCTGCGGCCCGAGGGCGAGATATGGCAACCTCGAGCGCCCCCGGCAAGGTCTATCTCTTCGGGGAGCACGCAGTCGTTTACGGCGAGCCGGCAGTCCCCTGTGCAATCGAACGCCGAGCGACGGTAACCGTCGAAGAGCGGTCGGACGAGCGGCTTCGCGTGAGCGCCCAGGATCTCAGCCTCAAAGGGTTTACCGTCGAGTACGACGGCTCGACGGCTGGCACGCCGGAAGTGGACGTCACCGAAGACCTCGTTCGGGCCGCGATGGGCTACGTGGACGAGGCCATCGAGCAGGCGAAAGACGCCGCGGACGCGCCGGACGCGGGCTTCGACGTACAAGTCGAGAGCGAGATTCCCCTGGGGGCCGGGTTGGGATCCTCTGCAGCGGTCGTTGTCGCGACCATCGACGCCGCGACGCGGGCACTCGGGGTGTCACTCGAAAGCGAAGAAATCGCCGACCGGGCCTATCAGGTCGAACACACCGTCCAGAACGGACAGGCCTCCCGGGCGGACACGTTCTGCTCTGCAATGGGCGGCGCAGTCCTCATCGAGGGTGACGACTGCCAAAAGATCGACGCACCGGAGTTGCCGTTCGTAATTGGCTACGACGGTGGGGCAGGCGACACAGGCGCCCTCGTTTCAGGCGTCCGCTCGCTTCGGGAGGAGTACCCGTTCGCAGCGGATACCGTCGAATCGATCGGCAACCTGGTCGAACAGGGACTCGACGCGCTCGCCGAGGAGGACAGCACAGAACTCGGGCGGCTCATGGACTTCAACCACGGCCTTCTCGCGGCACTCGGGGTCTCCTCGCGGTCGCTCGACGCGATGGTGTGGGCCGCGAGGGAGGCCGGAGCGACCGGGGCAAAACTCACCGGGGCTGGCGGGGGTGGCTGTATCGTCGCCCTCGACGAGACCGACGCGACCGAGACAGCACTCGACTTTTCACCAGCCTGTGCCGAGTCCTTCAGGGCCGGCCTCGACACTGACGGGGTGCGCCGGGAGGCATGACCCCCAGCACCGATTCGGTCGCGTCATCCTTCGATACCGACTCGTCCGGCCGAACGGTCGTCCTCAAACTCGGGGGGAGTGTC
>CAZJZA010000272.1:0-2327 GCA_964550355.1 uncultured Halobacteriales archaeon | reverse complement strand
AAAGAGGCGTCGAACGTTTGGCATACGGGTCGTAACGTGCGTCATGCTTTATACTACCCACCAAGAGCGACGGACACCCCGACCATGAAAAAATTCGCCCACCCCGCGGGACAGGGCTTCGAAGGCCTTATACGCGTACTCTGTCTGCTTTTCAGTAGTAACCATGTCCGATAAGCCGGCCTCCATGTACCGGAAGATCGACAAGCCGGCGTACACACGCCGCGACTACATCACCGGTATCCCGGGTTCGAAGATCGCACAGCACAACATGGGCGACCTGGACACCGATCCGGACGACTACCCCGTCCAGATTTCACTAATCCCCGAAGAGACCTCCCAAATCCAACACGGATCCTTGGAGTCAGCGCGCCTCTCGGCAAATCGCCACCTCATCAAGGAACTCGGGGAGTTTAACTACAAGATGGTCCTCCGAAAGTTCCCCCACCAGGTCCTCCGCGAGAACAAGCAGGCGACGGGTGCGGGCGCGGACCGTGTCTCTGACGGCATGCGCCAGTCCTTCGGCGTCCCGGTGGGCTCGGCTGCGCGCGTCTACAAGGGTGACCAGTTGCTCACCGCATGGTGTACCGTTGAACAGGCCCCGGTCGTCAAGGAGGCCTTCCGTCGCGCGTACAACAAGATCACCCCGCCCTGCAAAATCGACGTCGAGCGCGGCGAGGAACTGCTCGTCTCCTAAATCCCGGTTTTCACGCGTCGGATCCCTGAACCGCCAGTCGATCCCGCACCACAGTTCCCGATCGGGCCCGCCCGATCCGGTTTTCCGGTGTGATTTTACCGCCTCCAAGAGAGCGGAGCGTATGCTCACCCTGGGCCTCGCCCACCGGGCCGAGACCGCTACACGCATCCGCAAGCCACTGGCCGAACGGAATATCGCCGTCGAACACGTCTCGCTGACCGGCGATACGACGGCACTCGGTGAGCGCCACGATGGCCCCGACGTCGACGTGGGACTTTTCTTCCCGAGTCGGGTTCTCGAAGGCGGCGTTCTCACCGCCAGACTCGACATATCCTGGGTAAACGGCCGTGAAGCGATCCTCCGATCCCGAAACAAAGCCGAGACGCTCGCCCGACTCGAAGCCGCCGGAATTCCCGTCCCGGATAGCGTGCTGGTCTCGAACCCTGTCGACCAGGAGACGCTCGCGGCCGCATTCGGGCGCTTCGAGCCCCCGGTCGTCATCAAACCCAACTCGACGTCACGTGGGAGAGGAGTTCTCAAAGTAAGCGACCGGGATTCGTTTTTCGGGGCGAGTGATTATCTCGACTTGCTCCACGAGTTCCCCGGAACCCGCGATCGGTCCTATCTCCTCCAGGAATGGTTGCCGGATGCAACCGATATCCGGGTCATGGTGATCGACGGCTCGGTCGTCGGGGCCGTCGAACGCGTTCTCCCCCCGACGGAGCGATCGGCGGGAGGATGGAAACACAACGTTCACCAGGGAGCGACAGCCTCGGCGATCGAGCCCGGGGAAACGGTTCGCGAACTGGCCGAAAACACTGCTGCGGTACTCGATATTCCGATCCTCGGGGTCGATGTCCTCCAGTCCGGGGACCGGACGGTCGTGCTCGAAACCAATGCCCGCCCCACGATCGATGCGAAAACGAAGTACGAAGAACCCTTCTACGACGTACTCGCGGCCACGATCCGCGAGACGGCCCGGGAATGAGTTACTCGATGTTGATATCGGTCTTCGACCGCGATCGGTCGAAGGTGACCTCCAGGACGCCATTGTTGTAGGTGCCAGCACCCGACTCGGGATCGACTGGGGCTGGGAGCGCCACTCGTTCGTCGTACGATCGGGTTTCGCTCTCTGCTGAGACGGTCACGGACTCGCCGTCACACTGCACCGAAATGTCCGAGCGAGACACCCCGGGCAAGTCGGCGATGACCCGGACCAGGTCGTCGTCCTCGTACACGTCGACGTGGGTCGAACTCGTTGCCTGCACGCCCGTTCTGGCACTGCCCGCCTGGGGGCCGGGCGTGCCGACCATCTCGTTCATCATCCGCTCTATCTCCCGAAAAATGTCGTCGAAGGGATCATCGCGATCGTTTGGATTCATACGGGAAAGTTGGCCACGACCGCGCATAAGGATTCGGACTGCAAAACCCGACTCGGACGGCTAAACCCGACTCACTCGAGGCCCAGGGCCGTATTGGTCCGCGCCATACTCGTTTTTGCGTCCTCGGTCTCCAAAACTGCCCGAATCGCATCGACGTTTTCCGGGACGACGTCCGACTCCTGATGGATCGCCTGAAAGAGGTACAGTTCCGGGCCCTCGACCGTGATCGACTCCGACCAGATAGCGTTCTC
>CAZJZA010000271.1:0-2346 GCA_964550355.1 uncultured Halobacteriales archaeon | reverse complement strand
GTTCTCGGTCGACGAGCCGACCGATTCCGGGGGGACAGACGCCGGGCCCAACCCGGCCGAGCATCTCCTTGGGGCGCTGGCCGGGTGCCTGAACGTCGTCGGGCACACGGTTGCCGAGGAGCAAGACATCGAGATCCGAAACATCGACATCGACATCGAGGGCGACCTGGATCCACGGAAGTTCCTCGGGGAGAGCGACGAGCCCCGGCCCGGCTATCAGGAGGTCGAGGTCTCGTTGGCTGTCGACTCGGCGGCGGAGGACGAACAACTCGAGGCCTGGCTGGAGACGGTCAGGGAGCGCTGCCCGGTCAGTGACAACATCGCGAATTCGACCCCGGTTTCGCTCGCTGTCGACCGGACCTATGCAGGGTAGTCACCAAGATTTGTGATTTTCCGGCCAGAACGGGGGTACGTGCCCGATATCGAGTGCCCCGAGTGCGATCGCGGGATCGCGATGCACGGACTTGAGGCCCAGACGATCGCCATGCGGAACGAGTTCGAGACGACCTATCGCTGTCCCTATTGTGGAGGGGGGAACTTCGAGGACGCAGCCGGGCTGTTGTAGGGGATTTGGGGGTGTGCAGTCCGATAGGAAGTTCTTCCAATCCCTGTTTGATGGGGCCGAGGGGGTTCTTCGGGTCGGGCGTTCTGGAAGATAGAAAAACCCCGCCATATTCGAGAAGGGGGTTCGCGGGCTTGAAAGCGAGGGAACCGGGCTGGGGCTCTATATCGTCGAGACGCTTGCCGATCGCTACGTTTGCGAGGTTTCGGTGGCGGATACCGAGCCGCGCGCGGCAGTGTTTACGGTGCGGTTGCCGGTTGTGGAGTAACCTTGTGGGGTCTTCGCAGAAGCGGGCACGATGGGATTTGAACCACCTGAAGACGCTCGCTGCGCTCGCGTCTTCCGTACTTCGAATCCCGTGTGCCGCTTTCTTCGTCACGTTCGTTCCTCAGAAAAGCGGGCACGACGGGATTCGAACCCGCGACCGTCGGATGTCTTCCCCCCACAGCAACACTGCGCGGGATAGAAGTCCGACGCTCTGTCCAGACTGAGCTACGTGCCCTCGTCCCCGAGTTTGGCTCCCGGCGTAATATGTGTTACACTCCGGTCACCCAACCGACCCACCCACGACCCGAGAGCGGAACCAAGAAGACCACACGGCCGATAGGCAGACCCAATGACTGTCATCGGCATCGTCGGCCTCCCGGGCAGCGGCAAGAGCGAGGCCGCGACGGTGGCCCGCGAACTCGGCCTCCCCGTCGTCACGATGGGGGACATCGTCCGCCAGGAAACCGAAGCACGGGGCCTCGATCCCACCGCCGATCACGGCCGCGTCGCACAGGAACTCCGCGAGGAGGAAGGCCTCGCGGCCATCGCCGACCGCGCCCTGCCGGCGATTCGGGAGGCCAGGGCCGATTCCGACGTGGTGGTGATCGATGGCATCCGCTCCGGAGCCGAAGTCGAACGCTTCGAGGAGGTCTTCGGCGAGGAGTTCACCCTCGTGGCGATCACCGCGTCGGACGAACTGCGAGCCGAGCGGCTTGCGGTCCGGAACCGCGACTCGGGGGCCGAGGAGGGTGGGGAAACCCTCGCCGATCGGGACGAACGGGAACTCGGGTTCGGGCTCCGGGACGCGATGGACGACGCCGACGTGACCATCGAGAACGACGCCTCCCTCGAGGCGTATCGAGAGGAAATAACCGAGATTTTCGCGAACGCCATCGGGGACCCAGTCCACCGAATTGAGGCGACGATCGAGGCCCCGGTCAAGGAGACCGAGGTCACAGAGCGGGTGATCGAGGCGATCCGGACGCTCTTCCCCGAGAGCGAGGTCGAAACCCGCGAGGATCGAGTGGTGGCGACGACCAACGATTTGGGACACTTCCGAAAGCGGCTCTTCGAGCAGCGAATTCTCGACACTGCCCGGGACGTTTTTTTCGACCGGGCTGGCCCCCGGGGGTTTGCCTTCGAACTGAAGAAGGCGGCCGCCCTGGAGGACCTGATCAATTTCTCCGTCGGGACGTCAGGAGAACTGGGGGCCATCGAGGTCGCGGTGACGGTCTACGAACCCGACGTGGAGCAGTACATCGACATGCTGGCCCCGGCAACCGAAGATGGAACGCCGCCCGAAACGCCCCAGTAAGGATGGGTAGAAGGGGGGGGGATTGCGGGTGGGTCCTCCACACACTTCTCAGGTGAACAGGGCGACGGCGACGAATAGCATGACCACACCGAACACGTCTGCAGTTACGGTCACGACCGGGATCACCACGTCGTCGGGATCGAGATCGGCCCGATAGGCCCCGTAGGTCATAAGAACCGTCGCGGGGATGGCGACGACCGCG
>CAZJZA010000270.1:0-2347 GCA_964550355.1 uncultured Halobacteriales archaeon | reverse complement strand
CTTGAGCCTGAGGTCGTGACCGCGGGTCACCTCGCCCAACTCCTCGAGATGGGGGGAGACCTCCCCGACGAGGGAGCGGGCGGCGACGTCGGCAGTACATTCGGCCTCGGAATCACCGACGACGAGTTCGACCCCCACTTCCGTGACCGCTTCCTCCACGGCCGCAGTCCACTGGTGGTGATCGTACCAGGTGATCGAATCGGCGTGCTCATCGAGTGAAGCAAGGGGCCCGGCAATCGTTTCGGGGTCATCCGGAGCGAGATCACAGATATAGACGTCCCCGCCAGCCTCACCGTATTCCACGGCCCGCTCGATCCCATCGGTGAGTTCGTGGGGACTCGAGGGGATGAATTCGACCTCACCGAGTGCGTCCCTGAGCAGGGCGACACAGGCCAGGCCGTCCGCGTCGGGGTCCACGACGGCCAAGACCTCGGCCCCGCTTACTCGGTCTTCGATCTCGCGGTCTTTCGTTTCGGCTCGAACGTCCTCGGGGACGAAAAACCCCTTTCCCGGCAGGAGCGATTTCCGTTCGGGCGAGAGGTTCTCGTCGTCGATGACCCAATCTTGCATACCGGTGAGTCGGCACCATGGGCTAAGTATGACCCGATCCCCGAACCGGCTCCGGTTACGCCCCACTGTCCAATCGAATACTCATCTCTCGCTCGAAATCCTCGGCCGCTGTCCCCTCGAACCCGACTTTCTGATAGAGGTAGGTTGCGGGCTTGTTCCACCGCTCGACGGTCAGCCAGACTTTTTCGACCTCGTTCGCCGCGGCGTGACCCAACAGTGCCTCGAGGAGTTTCGTGCCGATCCCGGCGTCCTGGTAGTTCTGGTGAACGAAGATCGCCAGTTCGTAGGCACCCTCGCCGTCTCCGACCAGGGTCGCGTGCCCGATCAACTCCCCGTCGTGGGTCGCGACGACGTTATAACAGTCCTGACAGAGCAGGTGATCGAGCCACTCACGAATGGCCGCCTCCCCGACCGGCGGAATTCCCTGGGCTCGCTCTGCGGGATCGAAATCGGTGTACATCTCCACGAGGGCCTCCCGATTTTCCTCATAGACGATGATTTCGACGGCCCGTCCCGTATCGTCAGTCCAGGTGATCGGGGGCGTCGGGAACGGGCCAGCGGCTTCGTCGGGATACCGGCGTTCGGTCATCTGAGCAGGGTGATACTGACGTGGGAGTTGAGGAGGACGAACTCGGCGATGGAGCCGATCCGGATTTTGCCCATCGGGCTCTGCTCGCCGCCGCCCAGGACGATACGGTCGAATTCTTCCGATTCAGCGATTTCTACCAATCGGCTGCCCGGGTGCCCCGCGACGCGTCTGATTTCGATGTCCACGTCTCCCCCCTCGACGGCCTCTCGAACGGCCTGTTCGGTCTCCGTGATCGATCCCTCCCCGTCCGGATGTTCGAGTACGGCCACGGTGAGATCGTCCCCTACCGCTCTCACCCGGTCGACAGTTCGATGGAGCGCACCGAGGGAGTCCGAATCGGTATGTAATCCGAAGAGAATCTTCATGCCCCACACTCACCGCTCCGGCGCAAAAGGATTTCGCCCTCGGGGAACCGGTTTCACCGATCCGAGTCGATAGTGGCCCGTCACGCTTTTGCGGACCCGCTTTAAATGAGCGGTATGGACGAGGATCCGGCGGCCGTCGTGCCACCGAATCGCCGGGTCAAGGCTGGCCCGGAAGCGGTTCGCTCGCTTCTTTCGGTCACGCCGGGGGAGATTACCGAGGGCGTTCCCCCCGACGTGCAGAAATACGAGCGCTTCAAAAAAGTCGACGGCGCCACCTACGATCGAGTCAACGACTTTCTTCGGGACCGGACGTACATCACTGCGCGGGAGTGGGCGATCGCCCGTCTCTGTGCGGATTTCCGGACCGAAACCGGGGTCGAGATGACCAAGATCGGCGAAAACTTGCCCGAATTGGTCCCCTTCATGACCGACACGTACACCCCACAGGCGGTCAATCAGGCCCGCTCCTCCTTCGAGGACAAAGTCCGGATGGCGGGTGCGACCTTCCTCTACGGGGCGATGAGCGGCTTCTTCACGGCCGACGAACTCGACGAGGTGATGTACGAGGCGACGGAGGTCGCCAAATTCCTCCTCGAGGTGGAGGGCGTGGACCTCGCCGTCGACGAGGAACTGGAGGGCGAGGAGCGGATCTCCTCGGTGATGCGGGAGGTTAGAGCGGCGAGCGAGGATCTCAGACGAGACGAGCAGACCTGCCCCGAGTGTGGGCACACGTTCGGCGGCGAGTCGGGCCCCTGACCGGCTGGAACCGGTGATCACCGCACGTTTTTGCCCACCGGCTTCCCGAACGAGCCCTCAGCGATCG
>CAZJZA010000269.1:0-2369 GCA_964550355.1 uncultured Halobacteriales archaeon | reverse complement strand
CGCAGAAGTGCTCGGCCAAAAAGACCCGGAGGAGCTGGCCTTCGGCCTGACCTTCCCCGAGGAGAACCGCCGGACCTTCGCGGTCGACGTGCCACCACTTTTCGCCAGTCGTCGCGACGACCCGGGGATCCAGAAGGTCGTCTCGAATGCGCTGCGGGACGTGATCCGATTTACCCCCGGAAACGCACTCCTCTTCTTCCCGAGCTATGCCGAGGCCGAACGGTATTACGACCGCCTCGAGGATAGCGTGGAGGCAACAACCTATCTCGACGAGCCCGGCGTGGCCGTCGAAGATCGGCGACAGAGCTTCGTCTCGCGCTCGGACGGCGTCATGTTTACCTCACTTTGGGGAACGCTCGCGGAGGGCGTGAGCTTCGACGGCGAGGACGCCCGCTCGGTCGCAGTCGTGGGCGTTCCGTATCCGCGCCTAGACGAGCGCTCGGAGGCGATCCAGGCGGCCTACGACGAGGTGTTCGGCCACCGCGAGGACAACGCCGGCTGGCGGTACGCCGTCGAGATTCCAACGGTCAGAAAGACCAGGCAGGCGATCGGGAGGGTAATCCGCTCGCCGGAGGACATCGGGGTGCGGGCGCTCATCGATCGCCGGTACACCGCCGCCTCACGCACCCAGATGTCCGAGTACACGGTCAACACGGACTTCCCGCCGGAGGAGCGACGGGAACTCGTCGACATCGACCCGAACAAGCTAAAATACGCAATGTTGAACTTCTTCCGGGATCGAAAAGCCTGGGACGGCGACGCCCCGAAGCCCTGATCGGGAGCGGCGATACCAGGACGCCGGGGCCCCGACCCCTCCCGTTTTCCCCCTCAGGCCGGAAGCGGGATCGATTCGACCCGCTCTGCGTGAGCGCTATCGTACAACTCCAGGGCCTCGACGGTGAACGTGACAGGCTCGATCTCCCGTTCGAGAAGCGGGTCCGGAGCCGACTGGGGGCCGCCGCGGGCCAGCGTCACGTGGGGCGCGTAATCCGGGCCTTCGAGGGCCTCGACCGCGTCGAACGCCTCGATTAGGCGGTCGTGAATCGCGTGCAAGCCCTTGCCTTCGACCGCGAGATAGGCGACCGGGGCAGGCCCCATCGGCGGGTCTCGAAACGTGTCGATCCCGGTGACCCTGACCTCGAACGGCGGGGTCCCGTCGAGGGCTTCCCGGGCACGTCTCGCCACGTCGAGGTACTCCCGGCGGTCGTTGGCCGGCAGCCGTTTGAGGACGAGCGTCCGGGTGCGGGCAGGGCGGATCCGGTCGAAGTCACTGAGCGCGGGCCGAAGCTGGCTCGCGAGCTCCCTGATTTCGATCGGCACCGGGACGTTGACGCTGTACACAGTGGTGGTACGTGAGTGGCGGATAAAAACCGCTTGAAACCCCGCTCAGCGCCAGAAACCCCTGAGGAGCCGGTACGCGAGGAGGACGAGAACCGCCAGAACGAACGTCAATACGAGAAGTTTGACCAGTTCGCCGATCAGGTTCAGGACGAAGAACAGCACCTGGAACCCGACCCAGAGGAGGGCCAGTGCGAGGAGGACTTTGAGTACCGTTGCAACGTCGATTCCGTCACCGTTCATCGGCAGGTGATAGGGGAACGGGGTACATAAGCGTCCTGACGCCGACCGGGCATCGGAATGCTGCCGACCCGATGGCGATCTCTCTCCGGTCGAAAACGGGACGGCCCGGAATGCTTCAGTCCCGACTTCGGCCCCGCGCGGAAAGAAGGATTCAAATACTCCGACTCTATAGAAACGGGTACGATGATGCCCTCGTCGCCACGGCAGCCGGTTCGGCCCGTGAGCCGAGGGTCTCTTTTCCGCCCCTCCCGACGACGAGGGGGGTCCCTCTGACCCCAGACTCATCTACACCGACCTGATTCGTCCCGCACGCCGCATGGGAGAGGACACCCGTCCACGCGGCGAAGTACCCACCACAACCCACACCAATGTCACAGAACACCGTCGCGCTCGCCTTCTCGGGGGGGCTCGACACGACCGTCACGGTACCGCTGCTGCAAGAAGAATACGGCTACGACGAGGTTATCGGCGTCACCGTCGACGTCGGCCAACCCGAATCCGAGTTCGAGGAGGCCAAAGAGACGGCCGAGGCGCTCGATGTCGAGCACTACATCGTGGACGCGACCGACGCCTTCGCCGACCTGCTCCTCGACGCCGTCAAGGCAAACGCCACCTATCAGGGCTATCCGCTCGGGACCGCCCTCGCCCGGCCGGTCATCGCGGCCACGATCCAGGCGGTCGCCGAGGACGTCGGGGCCGATGGCCTGGCCCACGGCTGCACCGGGAAGGGCAACGACCAACTCCGCTTCGAGGCCGTCTGGCGGCAGGCGGACATGGACGGCATCGCC
>CAZJZA010000268.1:0-2370 GCA_964550355.1 uncultured Halobacteriales archaeon | reverse complement strand
ACGAAGTGCGTGCCTTCGCGTTTGCACTTGTATTCAAGCATCCGTAGGAACGTTCCCCACGCCGCTCCTGCTCGGTTCCGAGAGTTGCCCGGCAGTTCGACCAGTCCCTGCGTCCAAGTCTTCGACCGTCACCAAATCGTATTCGGTGGCGTAGTAGTTCGACAACTTGTGGAGGAAGTCACGTCGCTTCCGCTTCAGGTCGGCGTGACGTTCGGCCACGATTTGACGCTGTTTCTCCCAATTTGCAGAGCCATATTCTTTCCGTGAGAGGTCCCGCTGTGACCGTTCGAGTCGTTCGTGTTCCTCGCTGAAATCGGGGCTCTCGATGGCGCATCCATCGGTGTCGTGAGCATACTTGAGAATGCCCACGTCGATGCCTACCCACTGCTCGGGATTCTCTGGCTTCTCGGGCGTGGCTTTGTCCACGTCGATGCCGAACGTGGCGAACCACTCTCCTGTGGGTTCTTGCTTGACCGTGACCTGTTTGATGGTCGCGTTCTCGGGAATCTCTCGGTGGAGGTGAATCGGAATCTCACCGATTTTGCTCAACCACAAGACAGGCCGACCACTCGTATTCTTGAGTTCGAAGCCGGACTGGTTGTAGGTGAGCGAGCGATACTCTCGTGGCGGTTTCCACTTGAGCATCCCTATGGAACGCCCATTCTCTTTCTGTGCTTTGAGCGTGGAGAGATTGTCGTAGACGCGCTTGACGACCATCTGCAACACTTTCGAGTGAACGTCGTTCAGGTCGTCCCACCACTCTTTGAGGTCAGGGAGCGTCTTCTGTACCTCGTATCGAGCGGGAATCTCGTCTGCCTCGTTGAGTTTGTAGAGGACGTGGTTGTAGAGTTGCCTACAAGTATCGACGTGGTGCAGAAGCGTCTCGGTGAGGGCTTCTGGTGGGTCGAGCCGATACTTGTAGTTGTAGTGCATCTACGACTCTCGTTCTTCGATAAGTTCGTCCAATTTCTCTTGGACGAACGAGGAAAGGTTCAGGTGATTGTCCTGAATCCACTCCTCTTGGTCGTCACGGATGGAGATGTTCTTTCGCGTTGCCACACCACACTTTACACAAATTGTGAGGATAAGGTTTGTGGTTGGCGTGGGCCTGTGGGCCGGTCGTCGCGGAATGTCTGCGGGATGATGACGGCGTGGACGAATCGCTCTACGATTCGTTCGCACACCAGAAATCTCCGATTTCTGGGAACGCTGTATCCCCCCTACTGCGCTACTTGGTCGCTTAGCTCCCTGCGTTGCTCCTTGAGGAAGGGGACTTAGCGCCTGAAAACAATTAAATCAACGCGAGCGGGGCCATCACCACGACGCCGACGAGAATTCCGGCGATAAGTTCGGGTCGCCCACTCCTTGGCAGCCCCTCGCCGAGATCGAGGGCCTCGGGGATGAACTCGGTAAAGACCAGATAGATCATCGCGCCGGCGGCGAACCCGAAGCCAAAGGGGAGAAACTCCCGGGCGTACCGAACGAAGGCAAAGGCCAGGACTGCGCCCACGGGCTGGGGCAGACTCGAGAAGACCGACCACCAGACCATCTTCCACTTCGAGACGCCCATCGCCCGGAGTGGGATCGAGACCGCGGTCCCCTCCGGGACGTTGTGAATCGAGATGGCGACGGTCATAAAGATGGCGAGAAGGGGAATGGTAAATCCCAGGATCATCGGCCCCTGGGCGAGATTCAGATCCGCGAAGGAGACCCCGACTGCCACGCCCTCGGGAAAACTGTGAACGGTGAGGATGCCGAGAATAAGGACCAGTTTCTTGTAATCCGCTTCGGCGTACTTCCGGGGGTCGATTTCTGCGTTCGTGATGACCCGGTGGGTCACGACGACGAGCAGGACACCAACAACCACCCCGGGGACGATATCCTGAATCGTCCCGGCGGCCAAGCCCTCTTTGAGCAGGCCGAACACCGAAGCGGCGACCATGATTCCGGAGGCGAGCCCCCAGAGGCCCACATTCCAGCGGTCCGGGATGTCATCGACGAGGAAGAAAGGAAGGGCACCGACGCCGGTCGCGAGGGCCGTGATTAGCCCGGCGACGAAGACCAGCGTCAGATTGGCCAGCAAACTCATTCGTTGAATGATCGAATCCGTTCCGTGTAGTTAAAATTTCGGAAAAAAAGTTTGTGGAAACTAAATTAGTCTTTCCTAATAGAAAGTTTTTCGACCCGAACGTGAGCGTGCTCTGGGGAAGGCCGAAGAGTGGTTGCGGTGTGAAAGTCGTGGCCGCGCGAAACGAAAGTCCTATCAAAAGTAGCCAAGTACGGTAATCCAGGCCGCCGTAGCTCAGCTGGTAGAGCACTCCGCTGTTAACGGAGTTGTCCCAGGTTCGAGCCCTGGCGGCGGCGCTTCTT
>CAZJZA010000267.1:0-2372 GCA_964550355.1 uncultured Halobacteriales archaeon | reverse complement strand
CTGGGTGTCTGGGAGACAAGAACAAATGTAGGCCAGGGCATGGCCGAATCAACGTCCGCAGAATCGGCTGGTGATTCTGCCGGGCGAACGAGAGCTTCGCTCTCGTCAACGCCTGCGGAGACTGCGCTCACTGGGGACACTACTTCAGTGTCTCCAAAGCGCGTCGTCGAAACAGGAAGCCCCACCCTCAACGACCGAACCGCGTCAGCGGTGTGTGAGTAGGAAGGGGTAGTTCACCGCTTGCAGTCCGCGGCCGCCCGATCGGCAAGGCGAACTGGCTCTGGAAGTTTGTACCCCGCCCCGAGCGCCTCGAGGAGTAAAACCGCGGTGTCTGCTCCGACTCGATGGCCTGGACTGACGTACACCGGGTTAACGTGGCGAACCTCGGGATTCGGAAATTGTCGCGTCTGAACGGCGTACCCGAGCAGGGTCCCCGGTTCGGCTTCGACCTCGTCGTTTGCGCGAATAGGGATTTCTGTCCCAGCCGGAAGCGGATCTTCGAGGGAGCGCTCCGGCGTCCCGCAGAGGAGATTTTTCGTGACCCCGATCGCCGGAATATCGTAGAGTACGCCGACGTGGGTGGCGATCCCGGCCTCGCGATAGTGGATTCGGCCGCTGCCGTCAAAGACGAGGAGGTCGGGCTCGACGGTGAGCGCTTCCAGGGCCTCGATGATCGGTTCGCCCTCGCGAAAGGCGAGCAGGCCGGGGATGTACGGGATAGAAAGCGGTGTGCGGCCGCAGACCGTCTCGACGACCTGTCTGTTCTGAATGGCGACCACGGCGCTCACGGCCGTGTCGTCCTCGAAGGCCTGATCGATACCGGCGACGATGGGATCGTCCGTCGGAACGGTTGCCCGGGTATCGAGATCCAGTGAGGATTCCAGTTCGACTGCCTCCGGCGATGGACAGCCATCGTCTTCAAAAACAGCCTCTGCAGCGAGGTTGCGCTGTTGGGTCTCCATCTCCGATCGAGACGCACCGGGATCGGGCACGAACTCCGGGTGAACGGGGGTCATCTCAGCGACGGCGTCGCCGCTTGCCAGGTGGGCCGCCTCCACCGATCTGGAGTTGTTTGGGAGCCCGGGCCCCGGTCTGTTTCAGGTAGAACCCGTATACCAGGCCGATTCCGAGACCGGCCAGGTGGGCGAGCTGGGCAACGCCACCTGCACCGATGCCACCCGCGGTGCTCACGAGAACCGAATACCCCGCGAAGAGTGCCGTCGCCACCCAAAGCGGCATTGGGAGGATGAAGTAGATGTAGATCCGAAGGTTGGGATTGAGGACCGTAAGCACGCCCATAAGTGCCATGATGGCCCCGCTCGCTCCCAGTACGGAGGTGTATCCTCCGCCCACCGCGACCGTCACCAATACCTGTGCGAGTCCAGCGACGACGCCACTACCGAGGAACAATATCGCGAAGTTTTTCGACCCGACCTTCCGCTCGACGATCGGCCCGAAGAAGTAAAGCACGATACTGTTGAACAAGATGTGCATGAACCCGCCGGTCGAGTGGGCGAAAATCGAGGTTACCCACGTCCAGACGTAGGTGAGGTTGTCGGAGCTCAGCGCGAAAGTCGCACGAAAGAGTTCGGGGCCGCCGAAGATGAGGACGAGAAATTCTAAGGGATACACGAGCCAGATGATCGCGAGAAAGACGTAGGTCATATTCCGGCGGAAGTAGCCGCCGATCCCGCCGGGTCCGGTCGAAAATCCGAGCCGAGAGAGCAGACTCCGACTTCCTGAGGGAGTGCGACCGGCTCTTCCGGTGCCCGAGGCGCTCGCGTCGAAACCCGAGTCGAAGACTCCGCCCGGGTCGTTCCACTGGTCAAGCCCCGGGCAGTCGTGGTTTTCGGGAAGGCGATGATCGGAACAGAACGTGCCGCCACACCCACGGCACTGGTACGGCATGCCTTCTTCCTGCCCACAGTAGTCACATCGCACCATGAGCCTCGATATGACAGTCCGGGGGATAAAACTCCCGACCCGGCGTGCCCGGGTGGGTTTTTGGGACTGGACGCCCAATAGAGAGACGTGAAAGAGTACGAACGGGATCGGTTGCTCGAACGTCTCGACCGGGACGGAGCGACGGTGGGGGCGTCGATTCCCGAGCGGCTCTCGGTTGACGGGGAAACGGTCGACCTCGCGTCGTTCGTCCACCGGGCGAGCGACGCGGACGGTGGGCCACCCGCGGAGCGGGTCCAGGAAGTCATTCGCGGGTTGCGAGCGGAGAGGCGGCGGAGACGATCCCGTATCGAGGAGGGAAATATTTCAAAAGACCAGGCCGAATCGCTGGCGGACTCGATTCTCGGTATCGATCGGGCCCTCACCATCCTCGAATCCCAGGCCGAAACGGATATCCAGGCCCAATTCGA
>CAZJZA010000266.1:0-2381 GCA_964550355.1 uncultured Halobacteriales archaeon | reverse complement strand
ATCCCGGGGCTGGTGAGATTCCATGAATCAGCCGCCCCTGGCCGCGTTTCTCGACGACTCGGCACCGGGTTCGGAATCGAGTGAGGACAGAAACTCGAACCAGAATACCGTCGAGGACATGTGGCACCGATTACTGGGGGTGTTGGCGGCGGTCGTAAAGGGGCGGGGTGTCGAAGCCGTCGCGTTCGAAACGAACATGGATCGAGATCAAATTCGATCCATGGTGAATCGGGCCGACTCCGAAACCGCCGGTGGGGGAGAGGCGATCACTCTGGAAATGGCGGCCGAAATTCTCGCCTCTCATTCGTCGTTTCCGCCGGCAGAGATTCGTGCTCGAATTCACGATCATCTACTGGTCCAGATGAGTCGGCGACCGATAGACGTCGAGACACTCGCGGCGCAGTACGGTTTCGACGATGCGAAGCGACTTCGGGCCAAGATCGAGGGCGAACAGGAGTTGTCGCTCCGGGAGTACGCCCGTCTCCGCGTCGCGCTTTCCTCGCCGCCGCGCTAAATCACAAACCTTGATGGTGGTCGTGGCGAACCGGAAATTGTGCAGTCACCGGAGTCGATCGACGCCGAGCGCCGCCGCCTGCAGGTCTTCTCGTCGCTTCTCGTGCTGGTCTTTCTCGTCAACTTCGGCAGGGTGGTATTCGCCCCCCTCTTAGATCACTTCATTCGGGTCTTCGGTGCAGGCGAGGCGACAGTCGGGTTGATTGCGACGCTCGCGTGGCTCGGAAGTGCGGTCCCGCGGCTCCCGACGGGATATTTACTGACGAGATTCAAACGCGAGTGGATCGTGTTTGGAACCGGTCTTTTGTTGGCCGGGGCCGCGCTTTTCACCGCGTCCGCTCAATCCATCTGGCACGTGGGTATTGGGGCATTTTTCCTCGGCACTTCGAGTGGCATCTATTTCATCGCTGCCAACCCGCTCATCAGCGAACTCTTCCCCAACCGGGTGGGCCGCGTGCTCGGCATCCACGGAACCGCCGGCCAGACCGCCGCTGTCGTTGCACCGCTTCTGGTGAGCGTCGCCATTGCACTCTACAACTGGCGCTTGCTCTTTTTCGTGATGGCGCTCGTCGCGTTGCTCGGGACGGGATGGCTCGTCTACACGGCCCGTCGAACAAACCTTCCGGACGTGGGTCGCGGGGAGCAACACCTTTTGCGCTCCGTGCGGGCGCACTGGCCAATCGTGTTGACCGCGGTTGCGGTCATCGGCGCGACGGGCTTTGTCTGGAACGGCTTTTTCAACTTCTTCGTGCGCTATCTCATCACCACGAAAGCGCTCTCTTCTGGGATGGCTGGAACGATGTTGACGCTCATTTTTGCCGCCGGCCTCCCCGCGTTTTTCTATGGCGGAAGACTTGCCGACCGGCTCCCGCGGGTCCCGCTCATGCTGGCGATCATCGCCTCCTTCGTCGTCTCGCTGCTGGCGATGACGGTCGTCGACGGCTTGCTCGGGATCGCGGTTGTCACGATCGTCATGGGGCTGGTCTTTCATAGCCTGCTGCCGGTCATCGACACGTATCTTCTCGTCTCGTTGCCCGACGCCGACCGGTCGAGTGCGTATTCGGCGTACAGTGCCTCGATGATGGTGATCCAGGCGAGTGCGAGTCTGGTGGTCGGGACGCTAATCGAGATCGGGTTCGGGTTCGATCAGGTGTATCGAACGTTTTCGGTCGTCCTGGTGGTGGTGTTTCTCGTACTCTTTACCCTCCACGCGACGAACCGCCTGCCCGAAGGGACAAGATGATGGGAGCGCGAACCGAGGGCCGGGGTATGGAGTTGTCAGGGGACGAACTCGCCGGGATCGTCGACCAGTTCGGAGCGCTCCCGCCGCCGGAACTCCGTCGGGCGATCAGCGAGGCGGCCTTTCGAGCTGGTGCCGACCTCGAGATGGAGACGGTCGAGTCGTGGATCGACGAGGCCCTGGGGGAGTTTTCGCTTTTGTCGGTCGAAAAATCGGGCGAATCACTCCTCGTGCCCGGTCCACGTGCCTTCCCCGAGGTTCCGGAGCCGGCCGCAGATCTCACCCACGTCCTCGACGTCGAGTCCCGCAGCGTGCCCGGAGAAGCCCTCGAAATGGGTCTCAGGAACCGGCTTGGAGAGGCAGCAGCCCATATCGAAGACCCGGACCGGGCCAACGAACTCATCGATATCACCTACGACGCGGAAGCCTGGGCTGGCATCGATCTTTCGGACGTGCGGGATCGGCTCTCGGAACTCGCGTTGGAGCAGGAAAACTAAGTTCCTGTATGCGAACACTGGGTATGGACCTGGAACCGATCGCCGTTCGCGATCCGACGGTCTTACAGAACCCATCTCGGAGAGCGGCGGTATTGGTTCCAGTAATCGAGGACGGGACGGACCCGGAACTC
>CAZJZA010000265.1:0-2392 GCA_964550355.1 uncultured Halobacteriales archaeon | reverse complement strand
TGCAGGTGGCAGTCGAGGAGAGCGCGGTCGTGATTCAGAACTTCCTCGGGGAAAAGGCCCCCCGCCGGGCGCCAATCCGAGGCGAGACTGACGTACAGGTCGACGGCGAGGAGATCACCCTGCGCGGCCCCGATAAGGAGGCCGTGGGGCAGACCGCCGGCGAGATCGAACAACTCACCCGGGTTCCCGATAAGGACACGCGCGTCTTCCAGGACGGCGTGTACATCGTCGAGAAACCCGGTCGCGGAGGTGCCTGAAATGAGCGACGAAGAAAACACCGAGGAGCGCGAACTCGAAGACATCAGCGGGATCGGCCCCTCGAAGGCAGACGCGCTCCGCGAGGGCGGCTACGAAACGATCACGGACCTCAAGGCAGCGAGTCAGTCCGAACTGGCCGACCTCGAGGGGATCGGGAACGCCCTCGCCGCCCGGGTCAAGGCGGACGTCGGCGGCCTCGAGATCGAAGAGGAGACCGAAGCCGAAATCGAAGAGCCCGAAGTCGAGGAAGAAGTTGAAGAAGCCGTCGAGGAGGAGGTCGAAACGGAACTGCGCCCGGTTGGCGTGGCCGAGAAGACGCCCGACCTCGACGACGAACGGGCCCGGCTCCTCGCCCAGCGAACCCGGGAGGGCAAACCCGCGTTCAACCAGCAGGACCATCACAAGAAAAAGCGCGTGAGCAAGTCCTGGCGCAAGCCGCGTGGCAACCTCTCGAAGCAGCGACGGGGCATCAAAGGCAAGGGCGCGACAGTCGAGGCCGGTTTCCGGACGCCGACTGCCGTCCGCGGCCTGCACCCGAGCGGCTTCGAGGAACTCCTGGTCCACCGACCAGCGGACCTCGAAGGCGTCGATCCAGACCGGGAGGCGGTCCGGATCGCGAGCGCGGTAGGGGCTCGCAAGCGAGAACGCATCGAGGATATCGCAGCAGAGCGCGAGATCCGCGTGCTCAACCCGACCTACGAGGAAGTCGAGGTGACTGAGAATGAGTGATCTCTCCACACAGAAGCGACTCGCCGCCGACGTTCTCGACGTCGGGACGAACCGTATCTGGCTCGACCCGGCCGCCCAAAGCGAGATCGCCGAGGCGATCACCCGCGAGGACGTTCGCGAACTGGTCGAGCAGGGGACCATTCGGGCCGAGGAGCCCTCGGGGAACTCCCGGGGCCGCGCCCGGAAACGAAACGAGAAACGCGCTGCCGGACACCGGTCGGGCCCGGGTACCCGCAAAGGGAGAGCCGGGGCCCGCTCCGATCCGAGTGACGAGTACCGAAACGGCATCAGGGCACTGCGGCGCACGCTCCGCGAACTCCGGGACGACGGGACACTCTCTCGCTCCCAGTACCGCCAGCTCTACCGTATGGCGAGTGGCGGCGAGTTCGACAGCGTCCGCCGGCTCAAGGCCCACATCGAGGACAACTACGACATCGAACTACGAGGTGAGCACTAATGGCCAACGGACCACGCTATAAAGTACCAATGCGGCGACGCCGCGAGGTCCGAACCGATTACCATCAGCGGTTGCGCCTGCTGAAATCCGGGAAGCCCCGACTGGTTGCTCGCGCGAGCAACCAGCACGCCAGGGCGCAGCTGGTGACCCTCGGTTCGGACGGAGACGAAACGATCGCGAAGGCAATCTCGGCCGACCTGGCCGATTATGGCTGGGAGGCTCCGACGGGGAACCTTCCGGCGGCCTACTTGACCGGCCTGCTAGCCGGGAAACGGGCGCTCGAAGCGGGACTGACCGAAGCCGTACTCGACATCGGTCTGAACTCCGCGACACCGGGCGCGAAGGTATTCGCCATCCAGGAGGGTGCCATCGACGCCGGTCTCGCCATCCCGCACAACGAATCGGTCTTCGCCGATTGGGAACGCACTCGTGGCGATCACATCGCCGAGTATGCAGCACAACTCGACGAACCGCTTTATAGTGGGGACGTCGACGCAACCGAACTGCCGGAGCACTTCGAGGAAGTGCGTTCGGCCCTACTGGAGGATACAGAATGAGTTACACCGACGCCTGGGAGCCCACGACCCGACTCGGTCGTCGCACCAAGGACGGCGAAGTAGAGGACATGTCTGCCGCCCTCAACTCCGGTCTTCCGCTCAAGGAACCGGAGATCGTCGATACGCTCCTGCCGGGGCTCGACGACGAGGTACTGGACATCAACATGGTCCAGCGGATGACCGACTCCGGCCGCCGCGTGAAGTTCCGCGTGGCGGTTGTGGTGGGCAACCGCGACGGCTTCGTCGGCTACGCGGAAGGCCGCGACGACCAGGTCGGCGGGGCGATCCAGAAAGCCATCGACATCGCGAAACTGAACATCATCGACGTTTCCCGGGGCTGTGGGTCCTGGGAGTGTGGCTGTGGGCTTCCCCACACCGTCGCACTCCGCAC
>CAZJZA010000264.1:0-2401 GCA_964550355.1 uncultured Halobacteriales archaeon | reverse complement strand
TACCTGAACCAGGGCTACCAGCCACCCGTCACCACGCTCAAGACCCAGCGCTACTACGAGAGCCAGATGGTCCGGCTCTACCGCTACCACGGCAGTGCGGTTGATGCCACGACCGTCGTCGAGTACGAGAACCGAGAGTACGACCAATACCAGAACGCCGTCCCGACGTTCAGCGGTACCAAGGAGTTCCGCACCAGCGAGGCCGCAGCGGAGTACGCGGAGAACCAAACAAACGCTTTCGTCGGTGGCGTGGCTGACTTCCCGCGAGAAGACGTCAAAGCGCTCGAGAACTACCGCCTGGTTCGTCTCTCCGAGGACTCCCCGGCCCCGCAGAGCACGCTCGCCAACGTCGAGTTCCGCCAGGGCGAACAGCCCACCTGGGTGAAGCTCTTCGAGCGGGTCCCGGGCGCCACGATCGAAGGCGAGGCCCCGGCGAACACGACTGTGACCGCCACCGTCGAGATGAACGCCTCCTCACCAGTCGGCGGGGACACGTTCACCTACACCCAGCACGCAGAAACCGGCCCTGACGGCTCCTTCGAGATGACCCTGCCCTACGCGAGTACGGGCTACGATGAATGGGGTCCCGAGGAGGGCTACACCAACGTGAGCGTGCGGGCGGCAGGACCATACGAGTTCACCACCCCGACGAGGTTCAACCAGACATCGTTGAACGTCACCCGGTCTAACGCCACCGCCCACGTACCCGAGGAAGCGGTCATCGGTGAGGACGAGGACGCCATCCCGGTAACCCTCGAGGAGCAGGTCCTCGGCTCGCTGGACGACGGCGAGACGAACGAGACAGTCCCGGAGAACGAAACGAACGGGACCAACACGACCGACACCGTCACCAACGACACGGTGACAAACGAAACGACGAACACCACGGAGCCGAGTGACGGAACGAATGACACCCTCGACGCCATGACCAGCGCGAACCTTGCTGCTGATACCGCCACTGCCCGCGCGGCCGAGTGATGACCGTCCCCGACTGGCTGAAGGTCTACCTCAAGGGCTTCGCGATGGGTGGGGCGGATGCCGTTCCAGGCGTTTCGGGTGGAACGATCGCCCTCATCGCGGGCATCTATGACCGGCTGGTGAGTGCGATTGCGGCACTCGACCTCGAGGGCGGAAAGGCTCTTCTCGGTGATCTGACCCGACCACACGATCCCGCAGCCCGTCAATCCGCACGGGGGAGAGCCAGCGAAATGGACCTCCCTTTTCTCCTCGTCCTCGGGATCGGCGTCGTTTCGGCGGCCCTCACTGCGGCCAACGTCATCGAGTGGGCGGTCGGCGTCTATGCGGGCCCAACTTACGCCTTTTTCTTCGGATTAATCGTCGCCTCGGTCATCGTCCTCCGGGGCGAACTCAGCCTCGGGTCGGTGGTGGGTTGGGCCGTCGCCCTCTCCGGCTTCCTGCTCGCCTTCTGGGTCAGCGGGCTCTCGAACGGCGGGATCGGCTCGGGACCGATCATCCTCTTCCTCGCGGGGGTGATCGGCATCTCCGCCATGGTTCTCCCGGGGATTTCGGGCTCGCTGATTCTCCTCACCCTGGGCCAGTACGAGACCATCATTACGGCAGTTCACGACCTCACGCAGGCCGGGTTCGGCCTGGCGCTCGATGCGGCGATCGCACCGTTCCTGACCCTCACTATTTTCGTCCTGGGTGCACTCATCGGCATCCTCTCCTTTGCGAGAGTCGTCGCCTACGCGCTCGAGCACTATCGCGTGCATACGATGACCTTCCTCGTGGCGCTCATGGTCGGCGCACTTCGAGCTCCAGGCGAGCGAGTGCTCGACGCCACGCCGGAGTGGACAGGGGGCGTGACGGCGGTTATAATCGCCTGGGGAGTGCTTGGAGCAGTTGCCATCCTGGCGCTCGACGCGTTGACCGACGAAATCGCGTACTGATCGCAGGTTGGAGTACGATTCAGCGAACCGGGAAAATATTCGCCAAACAATAACGTGTGTCGGTCGGGTGGGGCTACGAAAGGGTTCCCGCGAGGTCCGAAGGACCGAGGGGGAGCAAGCGAGAGCCGGAGGCTCTCGCCATGGCCGACTGGGTGGTCGGCTCTGCCGACCACCTTATAACGTGACGGCGAAGCCGTCACGCTGGTCGTGTGCGATTCGCGGGGCTCTATCTCGAATGAACGTAGTGAATGAGGGATATCCCCGCGAACGTGCACGAGCGGGAGGGGGCTTTCGAAGCTGTTGGGTTCGTATCGCACTTTTTCAATCAGCGGGAGGGGGCTTTCGAGGGTGTTGATTTCCGTTAGCGCTTCCGTAACTTCCCATTGCAACTGTTTGCAAATCCCCCGACTTCCTCACAAATACGCCGAGATATCTCGATACGGAACGTAATAACCGATCTCGTCGATCCAGGTCGAAAGCCAATCATCGGC
>CAZJZA010000263.1:0-2405 GCA_964550355.1 uncultured Halobacteriales archaeon | reverse complement strand
GAGGACGCCTGGGCGCCCGACAAGGGCGTCGATTGGGGGCCCGAAGAGGAGTGGCTGGGAGACGAGCGACACGACGAGGATGGAACCCTCGAAGGGCCGTTCGCCGCCGATCACATGGGGCTCATCTACGTGAATCCGGAGGGGCCGAACGGCGAGCCGGACCCGCTCGGGTCGGCAGATCTCATTCGAGAGTCGTTCAGCCGGATGGCGATGAACGACGAGGAAACGGTTGCGCTCATCGCCGGCGGACACACCTTCGGCAAATCGCACGGGGCGGCCCCCGACGACAATCTCGGGCCGGACCCCGAAGGGGCCCCGATCGAGCAACAGGGCCTCGGCTGGGAGAACGAACACGGCTCCGGCAAGGGTCCCGACACGATCACCAGCGGGATCGAAGGCGCCTGGAACGCCTGGCCGACGATGTGGGACACCTCATACCTCGACAACCTGCTCGACTACGAGTGGGAACTCGTGGAGAGTCCCGCCGGTGCATGGCAGTGGACGCCAAAAGACGAGTCTGCAAAGGACACCGTTCCGGACGCACACGACCCGTCGGAGAAGCACGCCCCCATGATGATGACGACGGACATCGCCCTCAAGAAGGACCCGGACTACCGGGAGATCATTGAGCGCTTCCGCGAGAATCCAGAGGAGTTCCAGGATGCCTTTGCGAAGGCGTGGTACAAGCTGATTCATCGTGACATGGGCCCGCCGTCTCGGTTCCTCGGCCCAGACGTTCCCGATGAAGAGATGTTGTGGCAGGACCCCATCCCCGAGGTCGACCATGATTTGATCGGGGAGCAGGAAATCGCCGAACTCAAAGAGACGCTCCTCGATTCGGAGCTCTCCGTCTCCGAGCTGGTGAAGACAGCCTGGGCGTCGGCCTCGACCTACCGCGACAGCGACAAACGAGGTGGGGCAAACGGGGCCCGGATCCGCCTCGAACCGCAGAAGAACTGGGAGGTGAACGAACCGGCACAGCTCGAAACTGTACTGGAGACTCTTGAGGAAGTTCAGGAAGACTTCAACAGCTCACAGTCCGACGGAACGAGGGTCTCGCTCGCCGACCTCATCGTTCTGGGCGGAAGCGCAGCCGTCGAGCAGGCGGCGACGGATGCAGGATACGATGTGACCGTGCCGTTCGAACCGGGACGGACGGACGCCACCCAGGAACAGACCGACGTCGACTCGTTCGACGCGCTCAAGCCGAAAGCCGACGGCTTCCGGAACTACCTCGCCGAGGAGGCCGACCGCCCGGCGGAGGAATTGCTGGTCGATAAGGCGGATCTCCTTTCGCTTTCGGCCCCCGAGATGACGGTGCTGGTCGGCGGCATGCGAGTGTTTGACGCAAACTACGAGCACTCCGAGTTAGGCGTCTTCACCGACCGACCGGGAACGCTGAGTAACGATTTCTTCGCGAACCTGCTCGACAATGGCACGGAGTGGGAGGCCGCCGATGAATCCGAAAATCTGTTCGAGGGACGCGATCGTGAAACAGGCGAACCAGAGTGGAAAGGTACCCGCGTGGACCTCGTCTTCGGGTCGAACTCGCGACTTAGTGCAATCGCGGAAACCTATGGAGTTGATGATGCAGAGGAGCAATTCGTCCGTGACTTCGCGGATACGTGGAGCAAAGTAATGAAGCTCGATCGCTTCGACCTCGACTGAAGGGGAACGGACCCCCGGCCGACAGCCGAAGGAGAACTCGGATAATTTTTGTCGCGTTCTGCTAAACGTTCTCGTACGTGTACCGTGTCGACAGGTCGAACAGTGATTTTTGACGGGGCCATCTGTCCTTGCTGAAATCGAAAAACATCCTTCCCGAATTGATTCTCTAAATACCACGATTCGAAAAAACGCGGGTCGAGACTCAAACCACGAGCAGAGACGTGCACCCCCAGGCACGGATTCCCAACCTGCGAACAAACACGCCTCACTGATGCAGAGACGCATACCCCGCGAGCCGTCGACTACGAGACCCGCGCTTTTCGAACTCCCTCATTCGAGTATTCTTTGGTGAACGCCGGGATCGAAACTCAGGATGGCACCGATTGCATAGATATCTCTTAGTATATAGCGATGGAATATCCAATTCACCCATAGACCGGGTACAGCTTTTGTATGACGTGGCCCGGGCTTACGTCGTCGTGCTGGTGTTTTCTCTCACGCTTCTCCTGGTGGGGGTGGTGTTTCGGGGAAAAATCGAGTACCGGGGTGTCGCACTGATCTGGTACCAGCTGACTGGCGTCGGTGTGCTACTGGCAGTCACGTATCACACGTTCAAGCAGTCAGAAGTCAGTCTGACGGCGGTTGGCGTGCTCTTTTTGGCCTGGACGATATTTCTCGAGTCGCTTTTCCTGGTCTATTCCAAACCGGGCCCGCTTTCCGTCTCCGGAAAAGGTCCC
>CAZJZA010000262.1:0-2415 GCA_964550355.1 uncultured Halobacteriales archaeon | reverse complement strand
GGACCGACTCACCAATACCGTCACTAGAGGTCAACTCACCAGCACAGTCACTAGAGGCCGACTCACCAACACGGACATTCAAGGTCACAACACACGAACAGCAACTATGAGCATCGGGGATAATCGAAAAGCCGTCGATTGCATGAACACGAGCTGCAAGTACAACAGTTCACGAACCTGTGGGTACTCTGGACGGCTGGTCATCGATGCCGACGGCAACTGCGAGATGGAGTCAGACAGTTACGGACGGGATCAATTCCCCTGATCTGGGCGCGGTATCGATTATCGAGATCGGTCAGCATTTCATCAAAGACCGAAACACGTGGGGCGGGTATTTTAGACCGTTCCACCCCTTGAATAAAATATGGGTCCAAAAATCATCGCAGTAGTCCTGGGAGCTTTCGGCGCACTCTTCCCCGAGGTATTAATCGACTGGACGAAACGAGCGGTGCTCGGGCCATGCTTCAAAAATGCGGCCGATCTCGAACCACGTGACTGGTATGTCAGGGCCGGCCGAATCCAGGCCGTTTTCATGGGCATAGTTGGCCTGCTGGCACTCCTCATCGAGTCCCGTCAGTCGCAATCGGAAACTGTAGCTGGTTCAGACCATACACCGTCACCTGAGTGAGAAACGGCACGGAGAGCGGTGTACACTCCCGCCATTCGGCTCCTCGGAGTCCGCATTTATTACTCAAATGCAAACATTAAAGGCTGGGTCCAGATAGAATTGAACACAAATGGGCAAACTGCCCAACACACATTCCAATGGTTAGGTCGGAAATTGGTTCAGACAACGGCCACCGTAGCGACTCTTCGGAAAGCAGGTATCGGGAAATCTTCAATTCCCTCGACGAACGGATTCTCATACTCGACCCCGGGGCGGGTGAAATCGTCGATGGAAACGACGCCGTCGTCGATCTTTTCGGTTATTCCCATGAAGAACTCGTGGGACTGGACATCGAATCTATCAGTTCGGATTTAGGCGCCCATGCACGTGACCGAGCCAGAGATCTCGTCCGAAGAGCAGCAACGGAGGGCCCATTTACCGTCGAACGCCAGGCGAAGGACCGAGAGGCCAGTACGTTCTGGGTCGAAGTCAGACTCCAACCCTTATCGACCGGGGAAGAATCCCGAGTCATAGCAACGATCCGGGATATGGGCGAAAAGGCCAAACAGGAACGGGATTTGCGAAGTTTCAAAACGGCCGTCGAAAACGCCGGTCACTCAATTTTCTGGACGGACGTGGACGGCACGATCGAGTACGTCAACCCTGCCTTCGAGGAGATCACGGGGTATGAAAAATCGGAGGTCATCGGGAGAAATCCGCGAATCCTTCAGTCCGGCGAAATGAGTCCGGGGTTCTATCAGAATCTCTGGGAAACGATCCTCGCGGGAGACACCTTCGAAGAAGAGATCGTCAACCAATCCGCTACAGGTGAGCGCATCGTCGTTTCACAGACGATCGCCCCGATCACCGGCCCGACAGGGGAGATCGAGCGGTTCGTTGCCGTCAACAGCGACATTACCGAGCGCAAGGAACGCGAAGAACGACTCGAAGCCGAGAAAGAACGAGTCGAACAGTTACACCAGCGTCTCTCGGTGATGAATCGGATTCTCAGACACGACATCCGTTCCTCGGTAAACATCATCAAAGGGAACGCACAATTGGCGGATTCCTCGGACAGACACCTAGACCAGGCCCTCGAGACGGTTATCGATGAGGCCGACCGCCTCCAGCGCATCGCCGAAAGCGTCAGACACATCGAGGCAGCGATCGCCGATAGCGATTCGGGAGTTACGACAATTGACGTGGCGACGATGTTACGAACGAAGGTTCACCGGTTCAAAAACGACTATCCCGAAGCGAATTTCGAAATGGAGATCCCAGATTCCGTGACGGTTCTGGCCCGCGACCGGTTCGATCTAGCGCTCGAGCATTTGCTCTCCAACACTATCGACCATCACGACCGTGACTCGCCGACCGTCGAAGTCACTGTAACCCAATCGAAAACCGACGGAACAGTCGAAATTGTTATCGCCGATGACGGTCCGGGGATTCCGGAAGCCGAAATGAGACCGCTCGAAGAAGGGCGGGAGACGCCACTTGAACACACGAGCGGGCTCGGCCTCTGGCTCACACAGTGGATCACCGACGTCTCCGGGGGGAGTTTGTCTTTCGAAAAGAACGAGCCACGGGGGACGACCGTCCGAATCGAACTCGAAACCCCGGACTAAAAAGAGCCGGAGGAGAGATCGACAACCGCTGTCCCCGACTCTGATATCGTGAGCCCATTTCGCGCTGTATCGAAATACCCCGGCCCCGATATCGGCACTTCCGGTCAGGTGGTTTCCGGCTCGGGAATTTGTCTCGTCGTCCCGACGATCCGTAACGGGTCGCCCGAAGCGGGCGGTACG
>CAZJZA010000261.1:0-2422 GCA_964550355.1 uncultured Halobacteriales archaeon | reverse complement strand
GGTCGAGTACTTCGAGATCGCGGGGACGGACGTCTTCCAGGAGAACTTCATGGAGTCGATGTACCTCCCCCACCAGGACTTCGATCTCTTCCCGCACGTCAAAGAGCGAGTTATGGCGAGCCGCGAACTCGAGGCGGCGCGGCTCGAAGAAGCCGACTCGGACGACTGAAAACTCGGTTTCAGCGTTTCTCGGGAACGAAAAGGCGGGGTCGAAACGGCCGATTTCTCGATTACCGGAAGATTTTGAAAAGCGGGTGGTCCGGGTCCGCACGGCGACCTTCGCCCATCTGTGCGCCGTAGGCGACGTAGGCGTCGGCGGTGGACATGACCTCGTACATTTCGGGAGCGCCGTGGACCGGGCCATAGATGTTGAAATCCGCCCCGAGAATGGAGATAACGCTATTCGCGACGGCCTGGCGGAGCTGCCGGGAGTTCTCCGTAAGTGGGTCGTTCATCTCCCACTGGATGACCTCGTTGTGCGGGGCACAGCCCATCGGGATGCCGTACTCGTTTTTGAGTTCGTGAATGATCTTCGCGACGTATCCCGAGTCCGGGATGTCGATGATGCCGGGGTCGACGATCGGCTGTTCGATACCCGCCTCCTCTGCAACTTCGAGGTTCGCATCGAGGGCGTTCCGTCGGCCGTCGATGGACATGTCCGTCGTGTCGATCGAGAGAAGGACCGCCGAGTTGATGCCGGACTCTTGGATCGCCTCGATCTCCTTGTTGACTTCCTTAGTGCTTGACTCGATGGAGTTGTAGATGATCTGGTCTTCCAGACCGATCTCGCCGGCGAACTTCGCGGCCTCAGAACGGATCGATGGCGTCGGGCCGTCCATGAAGATCGGGGCGTCGGTGGCGTCGGCCATGAACTCGATGTGTTTTTTCAGCGCTTCGGGGGAATCACCGATGGTGTCAAAGGCGGCCGGGTTGCCGGTCTGCTCGGAGACTTCCTCGACCTTGCGAATGGCCTCTTCTGCGGCCTCCTCGTCGAACTCGCCCGTCTTCGGGTCCACTTGCACCGGGTCGCCCTTGTAGAAAATGCTACCAACCATCAGGGTTGGTGTTTCACCGGGTTGCCCGCCGATCTCCGTGCCGTGAATGTCGTATACGTCTTGCTCGGCCTCGAAGGTGAACATCAGTCGAAACTGCTCCATCAATAAAGTTAATTCTTCTCATGTCCGTTCGGGTTTCAGGCCGTCAGCCCGCAATTCTTACCAATTACCGGGGTTTGCCGATCTCGCCTCAGACGTACTGCAGCCGCCACTCCTCGGTGTCTGCAACCTGGTTGAACGTATAGAGATGAACCGCTTCGATGCCGTAGTCGCCGGTCTCGTAGTACTCGCCGATTCCCTCGATAAAATCGTCGGGGGCGTACTGGCCCCTGGACCCGAGGAACTGCTTGAGGAAATCCAGGACCCCAGTCGTCTTGCGGAGATAGTTGAGGGAATCTCCCACCCCGATCTGCCGGGAAATGCTCAACAGGCGCTGGTACTTCATGACCCCCGGCACGCCGACGATGATGGGAAGTGAGACACCGGCCTCCTCCCGAATTTCGCCCGCCCAGTTGGCGACGGCGTCCGGGTCGAAGGTCATCTGGGTGACGAGATAATCGGCGTAGGGCTCCTTTTTGACCAGGTGCTCTCTGAGCGTGTCTTCCTCGATGAACTGGTGGCCCTCGGGGTAGCCCGTGACACCCACCCGCTCGAACTCGGTTTCAAGTTCTTCCTCGAGATCAGTGAGCAAAGCGTAGGATGAATCGTAGGGGCCTTCGGGCTCCTCGTTGTCCCCGCCCGGGACGAAAATGTCCTCGATACCCGCCGCTTTCAGGCGGTCGGTGATCTCCGCGAGATGGTCCTGGCTGCGGACTGCACGGGCGGCCACGTGCGTGGATACCTCAAAGCCCTTCTCGGCGAGCGTGATAGATCGGTCGATGGTTTCATCGACGCCTTTCTCGGGCGAGGCAGTCAACGCCACCGTCGATCCGGACGGCAGGTAATCGGCCTCGTCGTACAGCCCGGAAAAGGGGAGCAATTCGTAATGTGGATCTGCCAAAAGCTCGGTGACGCCGTCCCGTGTCATGTGTGGCCACGCTAGCCGGGAAGGGAATATCACTCTTTGCCCTGCCGAAGTTTAGGGGGTATTTACGAGAGAGCGGCGAGGGCGTCTAGAAAACCTCAAGGTGGCTTCCCGGGTAGTATTCAGACGGCACGGACTCCGTGTTCGATCGACCAATGGCATACATTATTGACGGCAACGAACTCGCGGATTCGATTCGCACAGACCTCGAAGACGGCGTCGACACCCTCGAGGGTGCGGGCGTAACCCCCGGTCTCGCCACCGTCCTGATGAGCGACGACCCGGCGAGTGAAACCTACGTCTCGATGAAACAGAAGGCCTGTGAGGAGATCGGGATGGAGAG
>CAZJZA010000260.1:0-2440 GCA_964550355.1 uncultured Halobacteriales archaeon | reverse complement strand
CAGTCCCTTGCTCCGAGCCACGTTACACGATCGAGAGGGTGGCATTATATTCCTGTTCTGTGACTCGGTTCGGTTCGAATGTGGCCGTATCAATCGAAAGCGTCCTCGTTCCTGTCGTGCAGTCACTGAGAACGGTTGTAGTCCCGATGGTCCGCCCCAGCTCGGACAACTGGATCCGGTACACGACCAGTGGCCGGCCCTGGAGGGTTGAAACGTTCACGGCCGCATCTGGGACGTCGAGTCGGTATACCTCCGCGCCAAATTCGGACTTTGTTACGGTCGCCTCCTCGGGGATGGTAACTGGCGTGATGGTGGCATTACCTGTTCCTAGAGGTACATCCGCAGAACAAGAAGTGGGTTCAGCCGTCAAATCGAGTGGACCAACTGGGCCTGAAAGTACTGCAGTAATGGCTATAAGGGCGAGAGTCGCGTGCGGAAGCACGCCAGCGGCATCCATTGAATATTATCGTTGATACCCATGAAGAAGTATGTGGTGGTGGCCGAAAGATGGATATGGTTCTATTTCTTTTATTGGTACTTTTTGAGAAGAGAGGATCCAACAACCATAGGTTACAGCGCGGATTTCGCCACCTTCAACACGGCCATGGCTCGGTCGAGAAGGGTTACTGCTTCTTCGTTGTCGCTGTCGCCTACCTCGACTACTTCTAATCCATCTTCATCGCCCCAGGTAGTTCTGCCAAGCTGACAGACACCTCCGGGTCTGTAGCCGACCAAACCGCCAGATCACCACTGGATTTGTCACCGGCCGTTGTTCAAGACCTCGTCATCTTCAACGACTTGCACAGACTCGCTTTCCTCCAACTCTGCCCCATCACCACTCACATTACAGCCACGCCGACCGTAATGGAAGGTATCTGCAAGGAAGTCTTACACCCAGGCGGGTTTTGCTTTCGCTGTCCGGAGTGCCACGCCAAACACCTCGGAGACGATTTCCCCGTCCATACCGTTCTCCGGCACCGAGAGAGAAGATATGTCGGTCATTTACTTGGCACCGCAAACTTTTTATATCTTGTTGCACAAAATCAGACAGTGTCTGATATGACGAAACGTGATGTGGCAATCTGCATCGATGCGTACCCAGATGCGGATATCGATGTCTTTCGTATCGAGGCTGCAGATGACATCCTTCGTCTGCTAGCCGACGCTCATAAAACGGAGTTTACACTACCGGAACTCGTCGATGTGACTGGTGTCACCCGCTCAACTGTATGGCGAGCAGTCACCCTTCTCGACAGTATCGGTGCTGTGCAGGTTCGAAAGACGCCGCAACGAAATTATGTTTCTATTAACTCGGATCGTCTCCAGAAAAACGATCCCATACTCGCAATTGAGCAAACAGAGTTTCACGCCCCGATTCGGGCGTTTACTGCGCGGGTCCAAGAGGCACTTACCGATACCGTAGACGTAAGCGGACTGCTCGGCATAACCGTCTTCGGAAGCGTCGCACGCGGCGACGCCGATCGGCAAAGCGACATTGACCTATTTGTCGTCGTGGAGGGGGACCGAACGACTGCCCGACGTGTCGTCACGGACGTCGTTGCCGATCTACAGACAAAACGTTTCGAAGGAGATCGATTCGAGTTCGAACCGTACGTCGAATCCCAAGAAAGTGCACGGAGAGCCGGGGGGAAACTTCGAGAGATTTTTGCAGAAGGGATTACGGTATACGGGAGTGACCAACTCCAAGCTCTCAGAAAGTCGGTGATTGCCGATGAGTAGTACACAAATCGACCAGCTTATCGACGACGTGCAAGCCGCGTTCGACATCCGTCCATCAGAAATCGAACCCGGACTAACTGTCGAGGACGCAGCACTCCTCCAATTGCGGAAAGCGTGTCGGTTGCTTTCAGGTGCCGAGGCGCTTCGAGAAATGAAATACTACACACTCGTGATCGAAGCTTCATTCGTCGCCATCGAACGAACAATGGAATTTCGGTTACTGGAGCGAGGTGTGATGGAACCAGATGATCTCCCAGGAACTCATCCCGGAGTATATCGAGAGGCGGCTATCGCAGGTATTTTCGCGGAATCGATGGCAGACGATCTCGCAGATTTATGGCGCGACCACCGCGCAAAGACCTACTATCAGGATGGTCTTGCTTCAGCAAACCGTGCCGAAACAATGTCCAGACTAGCCAGAGAAGTTCACAGTTACATAGTTGGCCGGTCCCGACAAGGGCACGAGTGTCTCTGTGAAGAAACGAGTTGAACCGGTACAAAGTCCCGCGTTACGGTGATCGAACACATTGGCGACTGCCTCTCGGTTCTCGCCTCGTTCAAGCGCCTGTCGCACCGTCTTCGTAGTGCAGGATCAGCCATTGCGGGTCGTCCGTTGCCCGCGGCTCGACTCGGCTATCAGATGTCGTATTCTTCGAAATACCGTGTTACGATATCATGATGTGACGGTTTGGGCCTTGCG
>CAZJZA010000259.1:0-2442 GCA_964550355.1 uncultured Halobacteriales archaeon | reverse complement strand
GACAGAAAGTGTCGATGCGGTCGTCACCGTCGACGCCGTCCATCACCTCCCAGCGATCGAAGCCGTCATCAGGGAGGTCGCCCGGGTCCTTCGAGAAGGCGGTGTGTTCGTCGTCCGGGATTTCGATCCAACCACGGTCCGTGGCCGTGGACTCGTACTGGCTGAGCATCTTGTCGGGTTCGAATCGACGTTCTTCTCCTCGGAAACCATCGTGGAACTCTTCGAAAACGCGGGATTCGAGACCACCATCCTGGAATCGGGATTCGTCTATACGATCGTGGGAAAGAAGCCACGAGAATAACAGTTCGGGCCCAACTAGATTCGTCGGATCGGACCCAGTTAGATATGCCCCACTAGATCCAACTAGATTCGCCCCACCGGACCCAGTCAAATTCGTCACCCCGGATCCAGCCAAATTCGTTAGCCCGGACCTGGACAGATACCATACTAACCCGATCAAAAATTTCCCGCCTGTCTGAGGGGACTTATCCGAGGTACGGGGCCACTCCCAGGGCATCCACGAGCGACAGCCCACCTGCCAGTGCGCCGAGTAGATAGCCCAGTATCGCCCCACCATTTAGTAACGGAAGCCCGGCGTGTGGTCGACCTTTCATGACGAAATAGAGCAACGTGAGCAAACCGACGAGTGTTCCCACAATTGCACCGGCAGCGGCCAGTTCGAGCCCGAAAATCGTCGGCATTTCGAGGAACGCGGCTGCGCTCACGACGAGAATCGTCGGGATGACCACATCACCCAGACCGATGAAAAAGGCGTCTCGTTCGAAGGGATTTTCGGGGTCACCCGTCGCCGAACCACCTGTTTCGACTGCAGTTTCAGCCGGTTCCTCCTCGGCAAGGTCCGCAGCCATCTCCCGGAACGAAAACGACCAGGTGGTCGGGAGAATGATGAGAACGGGAACTCGCAGCTCCATGACTCCCGAGGCGAGCGTCAACATGTGCTCGGTGCCGTAAACGCTAATGGCGTCGTAGACAGCGAGAACCGAAAGGAGAAGCAACACGGGAAGAATATCGAGGCTGATTCCGAAAAGCGCGGCAGCGCCCATGCCCATGACGAGCGCGGCTGCGTCAATGACCCACCATTCGGGATAGATTGCGAGTCCCACGACGATTACTGCACCTCCGAGGAGGGCACCAAGGTGGAGTGTCCCGGGCTCGCCGACGATCGGAGGGACGAAAATAGAGAAGACGTAGGCCGAAATCAGGCCACTGGTCAGGACGATAAACGCCCGGAGCACACGGGTCAGGTCGTACTTCAGTAGCCCTAACATCCCCACCGTCGCGACGAGCAACACACCGACGTAAAACACCGAATTTGCGAGATCGCCGGGATCCTCGACGGCCTGGTAGTCGGCGGCGACAAACGGTGCCTGGAGCCAGAGCGCGCCGAGTTGCACGGCGAGGAAAAACCCCACTGCTCCGAGAATCGCCAGAGCAACGCGATGTCGCGAAGTCATAGCGAACGATATCGTCGTCGTGTTCTTGGCCCTTGCGTTCTTCCAATCCGCACCAAGTTTTCCGTGCTTGATTGGACAGTCTTGTCCTTATTTTTGTGCCTGATTGGACAGATCTTCCACCCTCCTACCATTCCGTGCCGATTTAGACGGATTTCGCCCCTACCGGTCAGGTCGCCAATAGAGCGGTTGTTGAACGAGACTTGCAGCGACAGTTGACTCGGTTGGGGTGACCGCCAGATATGGACGTTCTGTCGGTCCGAACACGTCGACCACTCGGCCGACGGTTTCGAGTGCCTCGTCGATTGCCATCGCCCCGATCGGTGCTGGGTCGTCGGAGGCCGCCCTGAGTACGAGAAGATTGCCCGCAATCCGGTGGACTGTTCCAAGTCGCTCCATCAGTCTCGAAGGGCCTGGACGTACGCCGCGACCCCCTGCAGTAGGTCGCTCTTTCCCGAATCGTCGGCGTCGATTACCGCGACTCGCCCGGTTTCCGAACGTGGGTTTCGTGGATAGGCCAGATCCGGTTCGATCACGGCGTCGTATCCGACCTGTCGAACCGCCTCGGCGATTTCTTCCACGGTGGGGTCAGTGACTGCAAGCGATTCCGGCACCCGACGCCCCTCACTCCGGGAGAGATCGGCGTCGAAGTAAGCCGGCCAAATAACGTTTTCCACCATTTGGGCGATACTACCCGGTCGAGCGGGTAAACGTTGACGGACCGTCCCGAAAAAAGTGAGTCTGAAGAACATGGAACGTGGATTGGTTTCGGTAAACGTGGAACGTGGGTTGATTCCGGTAAACGTGGAACGTGGATTGTAAACCGAGGTATCGCATAGAACAACTATGAATCGTCGGCGCATCCTTGCAGTTCTTTTTGTTGCCTTCCTCATCGGCTCCTTGGGGAATGCCACGGTTCCGATCACAGAGGGGCCATCGGAAACAGAGCCTGCATTTCAAACGGGTATCG
>CAZJZA010000258.1:0-2450 GCA_964550355.1 uncultured Halobacteriales archaeon | reverse complement strand
TGAGGAGTCGCTCGGCGCAAGCTCGAGCGATCGAGTTCTTCCAGGGCACGTTAGCTACACGTAGCGAGTTCGAATCGGTCCGAATCTTCGATACGACCCTACGTGACGGCGAACAGACCCCGCGAACCTCCTTCTCCGAGGCGGACAAGCGAGAAATAGCGACAGTACTCGACGAGATGGGGACCCACGTCATCGAGGCGGGGTTCCCGGCAAACAGCGACGCCGAATTCGAGGCCATCAGGGACATCGCCCGGTCGACGGAGACGACCGTGGCGGGACTCGCCCGGGTAGTCGAATCCGACGTGCAGGCCGCCATCGAGTCGGGGGTGGACATGATCCACGTCTTTGCAAGCACCAGTGACGTCCAGATCGAGGACTCCATGCACTCCAACCGCGAGGAGGTCAAAGAGCGCTCGGTCGCGGCCGTCGAACAGGCCAAAGCTGGCGGTGCCGAGGTCATGTTCTCCCCGATGGACGCCACGCGCACGGATCGTGAGTACCTCGCGTCGGTCCTCGAGGCCGTCGACGAGGTCGACGTCGACTGGGTGAACATCCCGGACACCACCGGCGTCGCCAGTCCCTCACGCTTTGCGGACCTGATCGGTTTCGTCGGCCAGCACACAGCGGCGAGAATCGACGTGCACACGCACGACGACTTCGGGATGGCGACGGCAAACGCCATCGCGGGCATCGAGGCCGGGGCCGACCAGGCCCAGGTTTCGATAAACGGCATCGGCGAGCGGGCCGGAAACGCCGCCTACGAGGAGGTCGTGATGGCCGCCGAGTCCATCTACAACGCCGATACCGGCATCGACACGACCCGGATCTCGGAGATCGCGGCGATCATCGAGGAGAAATCGGGAGTCCCGATCCCGCCAAACAAACCGGTCGTCGGGGAGAACGCCTTCTCCCACGAGAGTGGCATCCACGCCGCCGGCGTGATCGAGAACGCCGACACCTTCGAGCCGGGGATCATGACCCCCGACATGGTCGGGGCCCAACGGGCGATAATCCTCGGTAAACACACGGGTAGCCACGCGGTCCGCGAACACCTCGAAGAGGCGGGCTATGCCCCCACGGACGACGAGGTCGAGGAGATCACACAGCGGATCAAAAACCGGGCCGCGGAGAAACATACGATCACGGTCGAGGACCTCCACCGCTTTGCTGCCGCCGTGGGCGTCGATCGGGCCGGCTCCTCCGCGGAGGTACGGGCATGAGCCACCGTCGATTCGGGCCAGCCACCCCGTCTGACACCGGAACGCATAAATCGGCTCGTGTCCCACTGTGGGGATACAATGGCCCGCGCTCTCCGCCAGTTCGGAACCAAGGCGTGTTCGGCCAGCGGCACGATCGTAGGGCCCCCAGGCCCCCAGTAACAACTTTTCCCTTTTGGATCGTTCGGCGCGGCGCACCTGACTCACGAAGTCAGGAACCGAACCCGAACGGGACAGACGGTATCGAATCCAGACTGACCGGCCACGCCCACGGAAACCAATGAGCAAACCGCAGACATCGACGGAAAACACGGACCCACCGGCAGAGTCCCAGGACCTGTCGGCAGAAGAGGACACGACGAGTAAAGCGAACGAACAAACGACGGGCGCCCACTCGGTCGTCGCGGCCCTCGAGAAAGCCGACGTGGAAATCACCTTCGGCGTCCAGGGCGGGGCGATCATGCCCGTCTACGACGCCCTGGCTGATTCCGATATCCACCACGTCTCGATGGCCCACGAACAAGGAGCCTCACACGCGGCTGACGCGTACGGAATCGTTTCCGGCGATCCGGGGGTGACGATTACTACCTCCGGGCCGGGGGCGACGAACCTGGTAACGGGCATCGCCGACGCCAACCTGGATTCCGATCCGATCGTCTCGTTGACCGGGCAGGTTCCCCAGGACATGGTCGGCAACGACGCGTTCCAGGAGACGAACACGATGGGCATCACCGCCCCCATCACCAAGGCCAACATCTTCTCCACCAGCGCCGATACCGTCGGCGACGACGTCGGGACGGCCATGGCATTGGCCTCGGAGGGGCGACAGGGCCCAACCCTCGTCGACCTCCCGAAGAACGTGACCCAGGGGGACACCGACGTCGAGCCGTCCGTGCCGACCACACCGGAGTCCTACCAGGTTCCAGACGACGAGGCCGATTCCGAAACGGTGGCCGCAGCCGCCAAGGTACTCGCCGACGCGAATCGGCCACTAATCCTCTCGGGCGGCGGCGTGATCAAAAGCGAGGCCAGCGAGGAACTGCGGGAATTCGCGATGGAGTACGGCATCCCGGTCGTCACGACCATGCCCGGGCTCGGCTCCTTCCCGGAGGGCCACGCACTGGCGATGGAGATGGGGGGGATGCACGGCACGGGCTATGCCAACTTGTCGCTGAGCAACTGTGACGTGCTCCTCGGCGTTGGCACTCGGTTCGACGACCGGCTCACCGGGGG
>CAZJZA010000257.1:0-2453 GCA_964550355.1 uncultured Halobacteriales archaeon | reverse complement strand
CCGGAACGTCCGGATACAGGACGAGACCGACGACATTCGGGTCGCGCTCTGGGGCGAGAAAGCGGACCGCGAACTCGGACCGGGAGACGAAGTCCTGTTCGTCGACGTGGGCATCCAGGACGGCTGGCAAGACGACCTCGAAGCGTCCGCCAACTGGCAGTCGACGGTCGTTCCCCTCGAAGACGGCCTCGGAGCCGACCTCGAGGCTGAGGAGGGCGGGACCGATACCGGCCTGTCGGCATTTGGCGATACCGGCGACGAACCAGCAACCGACGACGAAACAGACCCTGCTGCTTTAAGCACTGATGAAGGCACAAAAGCCACCGACGCCGAGTCGACAGCCCAGAGCCCACAAGACGTCGAGTTCACCGGTGTCGTCGTCCAGGCCGGAAACCCGATTATCCTCGACGACGGGGAGCAAACTGTAACGGTCCAGTCAGATATCGATGTCGAACTCGGCGAGGAACTCACGGTGGCAGGCGAGTTAGCCGACGGAATCCTCGACCCCGACCGGATCGAGTGACCGCACAGAAACTATTAAGCCGGTCACCGCCCGGTTTCGGATATGCGAGTTGAGCTTCCGTTTTCTCCCGTCGATTCGCTCATCCGAAATCAGGCGGGAGACCTCCGAGTCAGTGCTGACGCCGCCGAGGCACTCGCCCGCCAAATTCAGGAGGACGGGGCCGAAATCGCGGCGAAGGCGGCCCAAAAGACTGAGGTAGCGGGCCGCAAGACCATCATGGTCGAAGACTTCGGAGCGGTCGAGGTTCCGCGTCGAGACGCGCTAACACTCCCGATCGCCCCCATCGACCGGATCGCGCGACTCGACGTAGGCGACCGACTCCGCGTGGCCGAAGACGCTCGATTGGCCCTGGCAGCACTACTCGAGGACCGGGCGGCGGAGATCGCCGCGGGAGCCCGGGAACTCGCCGAGCACGCCGGCCGACGGACGGTCCAGGCCGAGGACATCGAACTATTCGTCGACCTCTGTGAGTGAGCGGGGACTCGGGTCAAAGTACCCGGCAAATTCGAGTCCGAACTCCTCGGCGAGTTTGGCGACGTCGGTTCCGGTGAGGACCGCATACCCGCCTTCGAGGGCAGGCTCGATTCGGGCACCGAGTGCGACTTCGAAGAGCCGGTTTTCGACGAACGCTAATGCGCTCGTCGTTTCTCGTTCCCGTTCGACCACGTATCTATCGTCCTCGATGTACGGGCCAAGGGTCGACTCCTCGGCATAAGTCTCGTAGAATCGCTGGGCATGTTCCGCAGCGTGAACCGGTGGTCCCTGGTGGCGCTCTACCGCCGGCAGTTCCGCGACGGCCAGTTCCACGAACAGGACGGCCCGGTCCCGGGCCCAGGTTGCACTCCGAAGGACCTCGAAGTCCGCCTCGGTGAGTCCCCGGACCAGTCCTGCCAGGGAGCGTCTGAGCTGGGGATAGAGCTGGTCGTCGACCAGATCCGGTGGATCGAAAACGACGGCAATCGGCGTGGTCTCCCGCTCTGTGACCGCCTGTCGGACCGCGACGGCATTCATCGGTTCGGGCTCCGGCGGATAGAAAAAGTCCAGTGCGGGGTCGGCGAGGAACTGCCGCGCAGCGTGAATGAGCCGTGAGACGTTGGCCGCAGAGACGACCGCGGCGACGTTCCGTTGGGGATCCGTGGGGTCGACGACCACAAGCGGGTCATCGAAAGACGTCGCCCCGTGTCCGGCCGGGTCGAGGTGAACCGGTGGCTGCCACTCCCGAGCAGCTTCGAGTGTTTCCCTGAAACCGCCGTATTCGAGGATCAGGAGTTCGGCCACGTATCCCGAATAGCCCCGAGTCCGGAGGTCGCTCCCGTAGATCCCGATACCCTTGAGAAACTGCTTGAAACGTCGGATCGCCCCGGCTTTGGACTCGTCGAGTCGGGACGCCAGATAGGCGTTGTGGAAGGGCGTCCGGTCGACTGCGGACTGGATTTGGGTGGCGTCTTCCACGTCGTAGCAGGGGACGAGGTCCACGGCAAAGCCCTCGTACTCGCCCGTGACGTAGGGGTGTTCGGCGTATTCCATGTGGCCGTCCGGGAGGACCGCTCGCCCGATCTGCAGACCGTATCGTTCGAGGTCCTCGCGGGGAAGGTCCGGGTCGAACTGGACGAACACGTCGATGTCGCGGTCGCCGCTCACCCAGGTTTCCCTGGCCGTCGAACCGACGTGAAGGACCGAGGCCTCGGCGGCGAGATCGGCGATGGCCGATTCGGTCCGTTCGACGAGCGCCTCGACTGCGTCATCGAGAGCGGCTCGCTCTTCCGGGCCCGGGTCGACGCGCTCGCCGACCCGCTCGATCACCGCGTCGTACCCGTGACCGGCCGTCATACCTGGCTATTGCCGGGGCCACCCCGAAAGCATGTCGATGGCCGAGTGAACTACCCCACCCTACTCGCTCACGGCTGACGCCGTTCGCTCCTTGAGGGTG